>NZ_JBSGJZ010000001.1:479641-603918 GCF_053605825.1 Saccharopolyspora sp. NPDC003752
CTCCTCGCCGGACGGCCCGGGCTCCAGCAGCCACTCCGGGGGCGGGTCCACCGGATCGCCCAGCGGTGGGCACGCGCCGGACAGCCACAACACCGCTTTCTCCGGCGACCTCTCCGGCAGCCCCAGCGGCGGCTCCAGCCCGCACGGTGGAGGCTCCAGTCCCGACACGGGTGGCTCGCCGAGCGGCGGCTCCGGCCCGCACGGCGGCGGCATGCCCGGTGGCGGCGGGACGCACGGCGGTGGCTCCGGTGGTGGCGGCAGCCACTCGCCGTCGTCCTTCGACCGGCCGAGCAACCCGTCCGGCACGAGCTCGTCCAGTGTGGATGCTCCGGCAGCTCCGCAGACCGCACCATCGCCCAACGCTCCCCGCACCGATCAGCCGAGCGCCGGAGCCCCGGCGGGCGGCGCGATGGGCGGTGGCGCGCACGGCGGTGGGGCCGGCGGCGGTGGCGCCAGCCCGAGCGGCGGCGGAAGCCGTCCGGGTTCCGGAGGCGGCTGGACCGGCACACCGGGCAGCCCCGGCGCGGCCGGACGCCCACCGTCCACTCCGGACGCTGCGCCGCGCCCCACTGCGGCGCCCCGTGGATCGGCGGGACCGGACGCACCGCCCCGCCCGAACGGCGGACCGACCGGCTCTCCCCGCCCGACGGGCCCCGACGGCCGCGGGCCGGGAGGCCCCGGCGCGCCGCGCACCGACGCGCCGAACCAGCGCCCCACCGGCCCGAACGGCGGTCCGAGCCAACGCCCCGACGCAGGCGGGCCCGGCTCGAAGCCGGACACCACGAAGACCCCGGACACCACAAAGGCACCGGACACCACAAAGGCGCCAGACACCACGAAGGCACCGGACTCGTCCAAGAGCCCGGACCCGACGAAGTCCCCGGACGGCACCAAGTCGCCGGACACGTCCAACCAGCCGGACTCGAAGGGTCCGGACGCGGACAAGCCGAAGGACGGCGCGGACTCCCAACGCGAGCCCGACACGACGGAGAAGCCGAAGGACGGCACCGACTCCCCGCAGGAACCGGACGGGCCGGACAAGCCGAAGGACGACGCGGACAAGCCGCACGAGCCGGACGCCGACAAGCCGGAGCCGGGCACGCCCGAGTACGACCAGAAGATCAACGACGGCGCCGACACCCTCGACAACAACCGCACCGATGCGGGGACTTCCGGCCACACCGACCCGAACATGCAGGACCTGGCGCACCGGGTTCCGGACGACGGCAAGCACTTCACCGTCGACGCGCACATGGGTCCGGACGGCCGGATCGACATCGGCGGGCGCAGCTACTCGCCGGACGAGTTCGCCGACGTGCTGCGCCGCTCGGGCTGGGACGGCCAGAGCCCGGTCCGCCTGGTCAGCTGCAACTCCAGCGACTTCGCCGGCGACCTGGCGAAGAAGCTCGGCGTGGACGTCACGGCCCCGCGCGGCCTGGCCTGGACGGACACCAACGGCAACGTCTTCGCCGGCAGCCGAGCCTCGGACGGCGGCCCTACCTGGCCGCCGGACGGCGGCTGGGACACCCACCATCCGGACGGCACCAACTCCCCGGCCAGCGACGACGCCTTCCACCCGTCCCGCGACGGCGAAGACATCGGCGACCGCCCCGACGACGCCGAAGCGCGCGGGAACCGGGAGAAGCTCAGCGAAGAGGAGATCGACAAGCGCAAGGCGGCCCTGGACAAACCTCCCCACGACAACAAGTACTACCTCTACGGCGGTGGGCACGAAGCACGTCTGCGCGATGGCCAAAGCGGACCGCCGCTGCGATGGGACGAGAACTCCAACGACTGGGTCCAGCGCGAAGGCACGCTCGAACCGACGCCCGACACGCCTGATCACCTCAGGGACGACCACACGTACATGCGCTGGGTCTACGAGGGTGACCGCCCGGCCATCTCGGATGCGACCAAGCAGAGCGTCTACCAGAACACCGAGATGAACCCCGATGGTTCGTACAAGTGCGCAGCGTCCGGCAAGCCCATCCCGGTGGCCGAGGACGGCGCCGGAAAGCCGCAGTTCTACGAACGCACCGGGACGCCGCCGCAGCTCAAGGAAACGACCCCGCCGGACTGGTACACGCGCGGGGAGGAGCCTCCGTCGCCACCGCACGACAAGTTCACCGTCCCGAAGCAGGAAGAGGTGGACGGCAAGGTCCGAAGCGTGGCGGACATGGGCCACCAGCCGGAGTACGAGTACTGGCGGCAGCGGGAGTTCGCGATCCACCACGACGTGACCCGCGACCAGTACAAGTCGATGTACGACCACCCCGACCACTACCGCCTCGAACTCAAGTCGGAGAACCAGAAGCACAGCCACGAATCGACGGCGCCGGGCTTCGGCAAGTACCCGCAACTGTTCGAGAGGCATTTCGGCGACCAGCAGCTGCGACCGATCTCCGCCACTCCCGTCGATCCGCAAACGATCGTCAAGGGAGGACAGAAGCTCGGGGACCCCCGCCGCTGATACGGTCCTGAAACGCTCGCCGGGAAAGCCGCATAATTCCAGGAAGAACGATCGGAGCACCTGTGACGAACGCCCAGCAGCCCCCCGAGCTGCTCGACCACCTCGAGCAGCGCCTCGGGCAGGTTCAACGGATCGAGTCGGCGCAGTCGGACCGCGGCAACCGCGGCTACGACCTGACCTTCTACCAGAACGAGGAGCCGCCGGTCACCACCGTGGTCACCAACGGCCTGCGGTTCCAGAAGGTCACCTCGATGCTCCCCGAGGAGCTGGTCTGCTCGCTGCGTTCCGACCAGCAGCACATCGCGCACTACCTCACCGACTCGATCGCCTCGTTGATCATCAAGAACGAGCGGGGCATGGAGTACGGATCGGTTTTCGAGAACGACCAGCCGATCATCGAGGGCACCGAGATCGTCGGCGTGATCGCGCACACCAGCCCGATGTTCGACGAAGCGTTCAACCTCTACCCGGACAGCACCACGCCCCAGCTGCAGATCATCACCCTGGTTCCGGTCACCAAACCCGAAATCAATTTCGTGGGGCGAGAAGGCGCCGACATGCTCTTCGAGGTCTTCCACCTGAACAGGACGAACATCCTGGACGTGCATCGCGAATCGGCCGTCTAGCCACGGCCCTGCGATCAACGAGGTCGCCCATCCGGCCCGGCAACCCTCGGCCACTCGCAGCGACCGAGGGAGCCCTCAGGGCCGGACTACGCCGTCCTGCCCAGGTGGTCGGCCGTTCGGGTCGTTTCCGGCAGGCGGTACTCCGGTGACAGGCGGAGCACCAGGTCGCAGGCCCCGTCGAGGGTGTAGCGGTGGCCGACGGAGACGAACACCGGCTTGACGCCCCGCTGCGTCCGCAGCGCCCGGCCGACGACTTCGTCGTCCATCTTCAGCGGCGACCACGCCCCGCGCGCCTCGCCCGGCGGCTCGTAGCGGCCCATCCCCGTCTTGCCGACCCCGATGCTCGGGAGGTCGGTCAGCACGCCCAGGTGGCAGGCCAGCCCGAAGCGGCGCGGGTGAGCGAGGCCCTGCCCGTCGCACACCAGGACGTCCGGCACCACCGACAGCTCGGACAAGGCCCGGAGCAACGACGGCGCTTCGCGAAACGCGAACAGTCCTGGAACATAAGGAAAATCGGCCTCACCGCGCACGACGACACTGTCCACAACGGACAGCGTCGCCACGTCGACGACCGTTACCGCCGCGACCAGGCGCTCCGAGTCGTCGCGGTAGGCGACGTCCAGGCCCGCCGCCGTGCGCACCTCCGCGGGCTCGCCGTCGAAGCGCACGAGCGGGCGCAGCTTCTCCTGGATCGCAATGGCCTCGGCTTCCGTCGAGGGCCACGGGTGCGGCTCACGAACTCGGATCACGCACCCGATGCTAAGCCTGGGACCCGTGAGCGCTTCGGGGTGCTATGACGCCCCGAAACACTCACGGGTCCCTGGCCGTCAGCGTTGGATGGACTTGGTTTCGAGGAACTCCTCGATGCCGTGGCGGCCGAACTCGCGGCCGTTGCCCGACTGCTTGTAGCCGCCGAACGGGGCGTTGGGGTTGAAGCGGCCGCCGTTGACGTCGACCTGACCCGTCCGCAGCCGCCGGGCCACCGCCAGGGCCCGCTCGTCCGAACCGAACACCGCGCCCGCCAGGCCGTAGTCGGTGCCGTTGGCGATCCGCACGGCCTCGTCCTCGTCCCGGTACGGCAGGATCGACAGCACCGGGCCGAAGATCTCCTCCTGCGCGATGGTCATCTCCGGCGTCACCCCGGCGAACACCGTCGGCCGCACGAAGAAGCCCTTCTCCAGGCCCTCCGGGCGCTCCGGCCCGCCGGCGACGAGCTTCGCGCCTTCCTCGATGCCCTTGCGGATGTAGTCCACGACGCGGTCCCGCTGCGCCTCCGAAACCATCGGCCCGATCCGGGTGGACTCGTCGGTGGGGTCGCCGACGGTGTACTTCGCGGCCGCCGCGACGGCCAGCTCCACCGCCTCGGCCAGCCGCGACTCCGGCACCAGCATGCGGCTCAGCGCGTTGCAGCTCTGGCCGCCGTTCGGGAAGCAGCCGGCGACGCCGAGCTTCACCGCCTTGGCCAGGTCGGCGTCGTCGAGCACCACGTTCGCCGACTTGCCGCCGAGTTCCAGCGCCACCCGCTTCACCGTCTGCGCGGCCACCTCCGACACGCGCCGGCCGGCCCGGGTGGAGCCGGTGAAGGACACCATGTCGACGCCCGGGTGCGCCGCCAGCGCCTCGCCGACCACCGGCCCGGTGCCGTGCACCAGGTTGAACACGCCCGCCGGCACGCCCGCGTCCGCGACGATCTCGGCGAAGATCGCGGCCGTCAGCGGCGCCACCTCGCTGGGCTTGAGCACCACGGTGCAGCCGACCGCCAGCGCGGGCACCACCTTGGCGACGATCTGGTGCAGCGGGTAGTTCCACGGCGTGATCGCGGCGACCACGCCGATCGGCTCCCGCACGATCAGCGAGTTGCCGACCTCCTCGGTCCAGGCGAAGCCGTTCTCCAGCACGTCGGCGATCCCGGCCGAGGTCGCCACCGGGACGCTCGCGTGCACCTGGGTGGCGAACTTGATCGGCGAGCCCATCTCGGCGGTCACCGTCGCGGCGATCTCATCGCGGCGCTCGGCGATCCCCGCGGAGATCCGCCGGGCCACCGCGATGCGCTCCGCGAGCGGCGTGCCCGACCAGCCGTCGAAGGCGGCCCGGGCCGCGGCCACCGCGGCGTCCACATCGGACGGCGTGCCGGCCGGTACCGAGCCGATCACCTCCTCGGTGGCCGGGTTGAGCACCTCGATCCGCGCCTCGCCGCCCTCGATGTGAGCACCGCCGATGATGTGGCCGGTGTGCGCCATGAAGCCTCCCTGATCCAACGCAGCAGACGTCACGGCGAGCCTGTCACAACGAACGAACCCCGGGAAACCCGCGAAAGTTTCAAAGTCCCGGCTCGTTTTGCGCAGCGGTGCGGGTAGCGGCCCCCTGCGGGAGCTGCCGCGGCCTTCTCGCTGTGGGATCCCCGACTCATGAATGACCAATTCACCACGTCGGGGCTGTTCTCGCGAGAAGACCCCTGAGACCCCGCGGCGGTGCAAGCGGCGAGGGTGGGCCAAGCGGCTTCGCCGCTTCAAAGACGAGCCCACCTGCGGTGATCAGTCGAACCTGGGCGACTCGGTGCGGGTCCGCTTGAGCTCGAAGAAGTACGGGTAGCTGGCCAGCGCGAGCGCCCCGTCGAACAGCTTCGCCGCCTCCTCGCCGCGCGGGATGCGCGTGATCACCGGGCCGAAGAACGCCACGCCATCGACGTGGATGGTCGGAGTGCCGACCTCGTCGCCCACCGGGTCCATGCCCGCGTGGTGGCTGGCGCGCAGTTCCTCGTCGTACTCGGTGCTGCCGGCCGCCCCGGCCAGCGACGCGGGCAGGCCGACCTCCGCCAGCGATTCGGCGATCACCTGGTCGAAATCCTTGTTGCCCTGGTCGTGCAGCCGGGTGCCCATCGCGCTGTAGAGCGGCGACAGCACCTCGTCGCCGTGGTGCTTGGCCGCGGCGATGGCCACCCGCACCGGGCCCCACGCCGTGTCCAGCAGCTCCCGGTACTCCTCCGGCAGGTCGCGACCCTCGTTGAGCACCGACAGGCTCATCACGCGGAAGTTCAGGTCGATGTCGCGGACCTCGGCGACCTCCAGGATCCAGCGCGAGGACACCCAGGCGAACGGGCACACCGGGTCGAAGTAGAAGTCGACCCTGGGTCGGGCAGCGGCGGTCATCAAGCCTCCAACGTTCGAAGTAGCCCGCGGGCGCGTTCCAGCGCACCCCGTCATGGGTACCAACCCCGGTAGAGCCGTTTGTCTTCCCGCCCTGACCGACACGCCGACGGGGGAGCCTGACCCGCCCGGCGGCACGCCCGCACGCGGACGTGATTTGATGCCTGCGCCAGGTACGCCAGGCGTGCCTGGCCTGACGAGTCCCCGACGAGCAACGAGGTGATCCGTGGCCCCGCCGAACCTCACCCGCGAACAGGCCGAGCAGCGCGCGGCCCTGCTGGAGGTCCAGTCGTACGTGATCGAACTGGATCTCACTGCCGGCGCGGGTGGGCCGGACGTGGAGACGTTCGGTTCCACCACAACGGTGCGGTTCCGCAGCAACCAGGCGGGCGCCGACAGCTGGATCGACCTGGTGGCCGACCGGGTCCGCAGCGCCGTCCTCAACGGAGTCGAGCTCGACGTCTCCGACTACGACGAGTCCACCGGCATCCGGCTGCCGAACCTGGCCGCCGACAACGAGCTCGTGGTGCGCGCCGACTGCGCCTACACCAACACGGGCGAGGGCCTGCACCGCTTCATCGACCCGGTCGACGGCGGCGTGTACCTCTACAGCCAGTTCGAAACCGCCGACGCGAAGCGGATGTTCACCTGCTTCGACCAGCCCGACCTGAAGGCCACCTACCAGATCACGGTGGACGCCCCGGAGTCGTGGAAGGTCATCTCCAACGCCACCGCCGAGGTCACCGGCTCGGCGAACGGCAAGCGGCACGAATTCGCCACCACCAAACCGATGTCGACCTACCTGGTGGCGCTGGTGGCCGGGCCGTACGCCGAGTGGCGCGACGTCTTCCCCGGCGGCGACGGCCAGGACGAGATCCCGCTGGGCATCTACTGCCGCGCCTCGCTGGCCGAGCACCTCGACGCGGAGCGGCTGTTCACCGAGACCAAGCAGGGCTTCGGCTTCTTCCACAAGGCGTTCGGGGTGCCCTACCCGTTCGGCAAGTACGACCAGTGCTTCGTGCCGGAGTTCAACGCGGGCGCGATGGAGAACGCCGGCTGCGTGACGTTCCTGGAGGACTACGTCTTCCGGTCGAAGGTCACCGGCTACCTCTACGAGCGGCGCTGCGAGACGGTGCTGCACGAGATGGCGCACATGTGGTTCGGCGACCTGGTCACCATGCGCTGGTGGGACGACCTGTGGCTCAACGAGTCGTTCGCGACCTGGGCCAGCGTCCTCGCGCAGGTCGGCGCGACCCAGTACGACCACGCCTGGACCACGTTCGCCAGCGTGGAGAAGTCCTGGGCGTACCGCCAGGACCAGCTGCCGTCGACCCACCCGGTGGCCGCCGACATCCAGGACCTGCAGGCCGTGGAGGTCAACTTCGACGGCATCACCTACGCCAAGGGCGCCTCGGTCCTCAAGCAGCTGGTCGCATACGTGGGCCTGGACAACTTCCTGGCCGGGCTGCGGGTCTACTTCAACCGGCACGCCTGGGGCAACGCGACCCTCAACGACCTGCTGCGGGCGCTGGAGGAGGCCTCCGGCCGCGACCTGTCGTGGTGGAGCGCGCAGTGGCTGGAGACCACCGGCCTGAACATGCTGCGGCCGCGGTTCACCACCGACGACGAGGGCCGGTTCACCTCGTTCGAGGTCGTGCAGAACGGCGCCCGGCCCGGCGCGGGCGAGCTGCGCACGCACCGGCTGGCGATCGGCATCTACGACGACGAGGGCGGCAAGCTGGTGCGCAAGCACCGCGTCGAGCTCGACGTCACCGGCGAGCGCACCGAGGTCCCCGACCTGGTCGGCGTGCACCGGGGCAAGCTCGTGCTGGTCAACGACGACGACCTGACCTACTGCTCGCTGCGCTTCGACCCGGAGTCGCTGGCCTCGCTGATCGACCGGATCGGCGACATCGACGAGTCGCTGCCGCGGGCGCTGTGCTGGTCCACCGCCTGGGAGATGACCCGCGAGGCGGAGCTGAAGGCGCGCGACTTCGTGACGCTGGTGCTGGGCGCGTCCGTGGACGGCGGCATCGGCGCCGAGAGCGAGATCGGCGTGGTGCAGCGGGTGCTGCTGCAGACCCAGACTGCGCTCGCGTCCTATGTGGACCCGTCGTGGCAGGGCGAGGGCTGGCGGCGGTTCTCCGGCCGGCTCTTCGAGCTGGCCCGCGCGGCCGAGCCCGGCTCGGACCACCAGCTGGCGTTCGTCAACTCGCTGGCCGGCTCGGTGCTCTCCGCCGAGCAGGTCGCCGAGCTGCGCGGCTGGCTGGACGGCTCGGCGCCGCTGGCCGGGCTGGCCGTCGACACCGACCTGCGCTGGCAGCTGCTGCAGGCGCTGGTCGCGCACGGCGCGGCCGGTGAGGCCGAGATCGACGCGGAGCTGGAGAAGGACCAGACCGCGACGGGCCGGCGGCGCGCGGAGCGGGCGCGGGCGCTGATCCCGACCGCCGAGTCCAAGGAGAAGGCCTGGCAGCGGGCCGTCCACGACGACCAGCTGCCGAACGCGGTCAGCGACTCGATCATCGCGGGCTTCCAGCACCCGGCCCAGCGCGAGCTGCTGGCGCCGTACGTGCGGCGCTACTTCGACGAGATCGACGAGGTCTGGCAGCGCCGCTCCAGCGAGCGGGCCCAGCCGACGGTGATCGGGCTGTTCCCGTCGTGGGCGGTCACCGACGACACGGTCGCGGCCTCGGACGCCTGGCTGGCCGGCGAGCACCCGTCGGCGTTGCACCGCCTGGTCTCGGAGGGCCGCGCGGGCATCGTGCGCGCACTGGCGGCCCGGGAGTTCGACCGCTCCTGAGCTGATCGGTCGAGGGGCACCGGCGACTCGGTTCGCCGGTGCCCCTTTCGCGTTGGGCGAGCTTCCGTTCCGGGCGAACACGAATCGTGTCGAAATGGACACGGCGAGTAAGATTTCGTTGTTCTGCCCGACGTGAGGGGGCGTCGATGCCCGAGCTGATCACCGCCATCGCCCAGCTGCTGTGGCCGTTGATCGCGCTGCTGGCGATCGTGGTGTTCCGGCGCGCCATCGGGCGGGTGCTGCGCACCGCCGAGAAGCGGGAGCTGGAGTTCGAGATCGGCGGCCAGAAGCTCACCATGCACGAGCTCAACGATCAGCAGACCGAGATGATCCAGGACCTGCAGCGGCAGCTGAGCATGCTCAGCAAGGAGCTGGCGGACCGCGACCGGATCGGCATCCCGGCGGAAACCCCGCAGCCGCTCCCGGTTCCGGCCCTGCCCGAGGCGCCCGAGATCTCCGGCAACGGCGACGGCCACATCGAGGACGAGGTGCCGCCGGTGGGTTCGGAACCGCTCGCGGTGCTGTGGGTCTCGGAGAAGCCGGAGGCGCACGCGATCCTGGCGGAGCAGCTGAGGGACAACGGCGTGCGGGTGACGATGACGACGAACAACGACGCGGCGCTGGCGGAGCTCTCGCAACGCCAGTACCGGTTGATCGTGGAGGACATGGGCCGCAAGGAGAACGGCCGGTGGCGCCCCGACGCGGGCCTCGCGCTGCTGCGCGAACTGCGCGACCTGGGCGTGGACACCCCGGTGATCGTGTACAGCACCCAGCGCGCCCAGCAGCAGTACGGCGACCAAGCGCGACGGCTGGGAGCGGTCGGCACGACGTCGTCGGCCTACGAGATGTTCCAGAACCTCCAGAGCTTCGACCTGCTCTGAGCCTTCACCGGACAACGGGACGGCGAACCCTTCGTGCCCTCTATCGGTGCAGTGAACGGCCTGTTCACCTCACCTATCGGGACGAACGGGCCGTTCACTCCACACCGGATGGTGCCCACCGGCATCGGGTGGATGAAGTGAACGGCCTGTTCACCTCACCTATCGAGGCGAACAGGCCGTTCACTCCACACCAAGCATCGCGCCCTGCGGGACTCGCGGCCCCGTGCTTGGGGCTCCGCGAGCGCGGCGTCGAGTCTGGGGAAACGGGCCCTAGTGGCGGGCTCGGGACTCTTGGTAGCTGGTGCCTGCCGTGTCGGCCAGCATGCGGAGGGCTCCGATGAGGCCGTCGATCAGCTCGCCCTCCTTGAAGGACGCCACCATGCTCATCGCCGCGAGCTGGCAGCTGCGGTCCGGGATCCGCCGGTGCGCTTCCTCGCCGGTGACGATCTCGAACTTCTGCTGGCCGGGCGACACCGCGATCAGCACGCCGTCCCCGGCCTGCGAGCCGAGGTTCGCGTGCAGTTCCTCCGCCTGCTTGCGGGTGTCCTCGCCGAGGTCGCCGAGGTAGATCGCGAACTCCAGCCCGGTGCTGCGACTGGACAGCGTCAGCGCCTCGTCGAGCCGCGCGAGCTGGCCCGGGCCGAACGGCAGCCGCGGGCGGTCCGGTTCGACGTGGCGCGCGATGGACAGCCGACCGGTGGCCATCATCGCTTCGCCGACGCCGAGCTCACCAGCGTCCACGGCGGATCGCTCCGCGATCTCACCAGTTGCCACGTGCGCCTCCCCGAGCGGTGCTCGGCCGCGCGTCTACCGGCGCGGCCTCCGAATCCACGTCTGCCACCGGCACAGCGGTGTTCACGCCCACCGGGTTGGCCACCCAGTACACCGGCGCGAAATCCCACTCCTGCCCCGCGCGGTAACGCGGACGGGTGAGCCTGGGCCACATCGCGATGAGCACGATCAGGCCGTAGAGGGCCGCTGGGATCACCGCCAGGTAGAGAACAGTCTCCGCCACAGTCACGCGAGTACGGTATCCGATGACCGCCGCTCCGTGCGCCCGACCTGTGGCGCGCATGATCGGCGTCGGTAACCGTCGTCGACCCCCGGCCCGGACACGTTCGAGTGATCCGAAGGCCGCCGCGAGCGCCCCGAGCGCGGTTCCCGCTGGTGGAGAGCGAATCGGGCGACGCCAGGAACTACGTACGGTTACTAGTCAAGAGTGTTATGCATCACTTAAGGTAACTCGTTCAGAGTAACTAGTGCCCCCGAATGGGGTCCAACCAGACGGTTGCAATGCACGGCGACTTGGCGGCTTGTCCCTGAGGGTTCCTGCTCCTAGTTTTTCACCTGTATGGGTCTTGCATATTTGATCACATGCGTTCAAAGCGTCATTTGAATGCGGGAGGCACACTATGTCGATCATCGAAACCGCCACTCAGAGCAGCGCCATCACCCTTCCGACGATTGACCGGCCACTGCTCGAACACGGCGTCCGGATCAGCGGCCGAGACTGCGGCGTGCGCATCAGTGGACAGCAGGGCGTGCGGATTTCCAACGGGGTGCGGATCAGCCGCGGGGTGCGGATCAGTGGTCGACAGGGCGTTCGGATCAGCGCGCGGCACGGCGTCCGGATCAGCCGCGAATCCGGCGTTCGGATCAGCGCGCAGCATGGCGTTCGGATCAGCGCATGCGTTCAGGGCGTTCACATCAGCAACCAAAGCGGAGTCCGCATCAGCAACCAGAGCGGGGTGCGGATCAGCGGGCGGCAGCAGGGCGTGCGGATTTCCAACGGGGTGCGGATCAGCCGCGGGGTGCGCATCAGCGGGCGGAGCGGAGTCCGCATCAGCGGGCTGCAGCAAGGCGTGCGCATCAGCAGCCAAAGCGGTGTGCGCATCAGCGGGCGACAGCAGGGCGTGCGGATTTCCAACGGGGTGCGGATCAGCGGGCGGCAGGGCGTGCGGATCAGCTGATCAGGCTCACCGCGGCGGAACCGCCCGCCACCTCGCGGCACCGCAGCGCGACGGCCGGCCGGACCGGCGCGTCAGGCCGCGGGCTCACCGAGGTACGGCAACCACAGCGGGTCCGTTTCGGACAGACCCGCCAGCAGCCGCCAATGCCGCCCGCGCGGCGCGTGCGGCGCCACCGGCAGGCGCCAGCCCAGCTCGCTCAGCGTCTTGTCCGCCTTGCGGTGGTTGCACTTGGTGCAGCAGGCGACGCAGTTCTCCCAAGTGTGCGGCCCCCCGCGACTGCGCGGGACGACATGATCTATCGTTTCGGCGCGAGCACCGCAGTACACGCACCGGTAGTTGTCCCGCAGCATCAGCGCGGCACGGGTCAACGGCACGCGGCCGCGGTACGGCACTCGCACGAAGTTGCTCAGCCTGATCACGGACGGGACCTCGACGCTGGCGGTGGCGGAGTGCAGCACCATGCCTGCGGAGTCACCGTGCACGACCTCGGCCTTGCCGCAGACCAGCAGCACGATCGCCCGGCGCAGCGGGAGCGCGGTCAGCGGTTCGAAGGTGGTGTTGAGCAGCAGCACCCGGCGTTTTCGCCAGGACGACGCGTGACCGGGAGGCCGGTCGGCCTGCGGCGGCGACGTGCCGGCGCGGCTCGGCGGGCACAGCGGAGCCCGCGGCGCGAGGCTCGTGGCCTTCAGCGCCGGTTGTCGGGTCGGTTGTCGGTCGGGCACGCGACCACCTCCACCGGTGTCGGGCATAGTCGAACATAGAACCCCGCCCGAACGCACGTGTGATTCGACACTCGACGTCGAGTGATCGATTACCGCCATCATTCCCGATCATGCGCCCGTAGAACAACGCTGATCGTTCCGGGTGATTCGATCGGCGTTTCCGGGGAAATGATCACTCCGAGATCGACGAACGGTCGGCGGGTGCACGTATCGTCGCTGCCGTGACCGACGTGCAAGCAGCGCAGCTGACCTACCCCGGCGCCGACCGCGACGACATCGTCGAAGACCTGCACGGCCACCAGGTGGCCGACCCGTACCGGTGGCTGGAAGACCCGGCCGAGCCGCGCACCGAGGCGTGGTCGGCGGCGCAGGACGCGCTCGCCCGGACCTGGTTGGACGCGTTGCCCGGCCGGGAGGCGATCGCGGAGCGGATGCGGTCACTGCTGGCGTCCGGTTCCGTCTCGGCGCCGGCGTGGCGCGCAGGCCGGGCGTTCTTCACCCGCCGGGAGCCCGAGCAGGAGTTCCCGGTGCTGTACGTGCGCGAGGCCGACGGCACCGAACGGGTGCTGCTGGACGTCACCGAGCTGGACCCGTCCGGGCTGACCACCTTGGACAGCTGGACCCCGAGCCTGGAGGGCGACCGGCTGGCCTACCAGATCTCCGTCGGCGGCGACGAGGAGTCGCTGCTGCACGTGCTGGACGTCGCCACCGGCGAACTCGTCGAGGGCCCGATCGACCGGTGCCGCTACTCGACGATCTCGTGGCTGCCCGGCGGCGAGGAGTTCTTCTACATCCGGCGGCTGGCGCCGGAACTGGTGCCCGACGGCGAGGAGCAGTTCCACCGCCGGGTCTGGCGGCACCGGGTCGGTTCCGACCCCGACCAGGACCTGCTGGTGCACGGCGAGGGCCTGGACCACACCTTCTACTACGGCACCCGGGTGTCGCGGGACGGCCGCTGGCTGGTCATCGAGGGCAGCCCGGGCACCGCGCGGCGGGATTCGGTGTGGATCGCCGATCTCGCGGCCGGCGACGTCCCCGAGCTCCGGCAGGTCGTGGACACCTCCGACGGCTACCGCGTCGGCGCCTGGGTGGAGCGCGACGGCCGGCTGTACGTGATGACCACGCTGGACGCGCCGCGCTGGCGGCTGTGCGTGGCCGACCCGGCCCGGCCGGAGCCGGCCAACTGGACGGAGCTGATCGCCGAGGAGCCCGACTCGGTGCTGGAGGCGGTGCGCTGGTTCGACACCGGCGACGGTGACCCGCAGCTGGTCGTGCTCCGCACCCGGCACGCCGTGTCCGAGGTGACGCTGCACGACCCGGCGACCGGGCGGCGGACCGCCGAGGTCCCGCTGCCGAGCACCGGCCAGGTCACCTCTCTGACCACTGTGGACGAATCCACCGACCGCGACCGGGACCGGCTGTGGATCGGCTGGACCGACTTCGCCACCCCGCCCTGCGTGCACGCCTACTCGCGCCGCACCGGGACCACCGAGCTGGACCAGCAGGCGCCGGGCACCGTCGAGCTGCCCGCGGTGCACACCCAGCAGGTCACCTACCGCTCGCTGGACGGCACCCCGGTGCGGATGTTCCTGCTGAGCGCGAACGCCGAACCGGACCGTCCGCGGCCGGTGTTCATGACCGGCTACGGCGGCTTCTCGCTGTCCCGCGAGCCCGGCTACACGCCGTCCGCGCTGGCGTGGGTCGCCGCCGGCGGCGTCTGGGCGCTGCCCTCGCTGCGCGGTGGCGGCGAAGAGGGCGAGGAATGGCACGTCGCGGGCATGCGCGAGCAGAAGCAGCACACCTTCGACGACTTGCACGCGGCGGCGCAGCACCTGATCGACGAGGGCTGGACGACGTCCGAGCAGCTGGCGATCTCCGGCGGCTCCAACGGCGGCCTGCTGGTCGGGGCGGCGCTGACGCAGCGCCCGGACCTCTACCGGGCGGTGGTGTGCTCGGCGCCGCTGCTGGACATGGTCCGCTACGAGCAGTTCCTGCTGGGCCGGACCTGGAACGACGAGTACGGCACCGCCGACGACCCGGAGGAGCTGGGCTGGCTGCTGTCCTACTCGCCGTACCACAACGTGGCCGACCAGACCGACTACCCGTCCGTGCTGTTCACCGTCTTCGAGTCGGACTCCCGGGTCGATCCGAACCACGCCCGCAAGATGTGCGCGGCGCTGCAGCAGGCCACCAGCTCGGACCCGGCGAAGCGGCCGATCCTGCTGCGCAGGGAGACCGAGGTCGGCCATGCCGCGCGCTCGGTGTCCCGTACCGTGGGGCTTGCGACCGACCAGCTCGCCTTCCTCGCGGAGGCCACCGGACTCGCCCTGGACTGAGCCCCGAACTCGGTCCCGGCGGTCAGCTGTTCGGGTCTCGTGCGCAGCGGGGTGCGCACGATGCTCGAGTCCGTCGGTTGCCCACCCGGTGATGTCGCCCCAAAGCACCGGCACCCCCGTGCCGGGTAACCACCGCGGGCCCTGAACGACAGCATGGAGACCCCCGACCCATGGATCTGCCGCTTATGACCCAACCGACCTGTGCCCAGGACTCGTTCTGGTGCGAAACGATCTCCCAGTGGACCGGCAACCAGTGGCTGGCTTCCTACGCCGAGCTGCTCATCGCCAAACCCCTGAACATCCTCCTCATCCTGGTCGTCGCGTTCATCGTGCGATGGCTGGTGCACCGCACCATCAACCGCCTCACGCAGGGCAACGGCCAGCCCCCGAAGCTGCTGACCCCGCTGCGGGAGCGCCGCGCGGACACGCTGACCGCCGAGCTGCTGTCGGAACGCCGCCTCCAGCGGGCGCGGACGATCGGCTCGGTGCTCAAGTCGATCGCCTCGCTGGTGATCTACGGCCTGGCCGTGATCTACGTGCTGCAGGTGCTGAGCATCCAGATCGCGCCGGTGCTGGCGTCCGCCGGTGTGCTCGGTGTCGCCGTCGCCTTCGGCGCGCAGAACCTCGTCCGGGACTTCCTGTCCGGCATGTTCATGCTGGTCGAGGACCAGTACGGCGTCGGTGACGTGGTGGACCTCGGCGAGGCCAGCGGCACCGTCGAGGCGGTGGGCCTGCGCGTCACCACGCTGCGCGACATCAACGGCACCGTCTGGTACGTCCGCAACGGCGAGATCCTGCGGGTCGGCAACTCCAGCCAGGGCTTCGCCGTGGCCGTGGTGGACTTCCCCATCTCGCACACCAGCGATGTGCAGAAGGCCATCGAGGTCGCCGCGAAGGTGGCCACCGAGGCGACGTCGCGGGAGCCGCTGTCCAAGGACGTGCTGAACCCGCCGGAGATGCTCGGCGTGGACCAGATCACCTCGGACACCATCACGCTGCGGCTGACGACCAAGGTCCGGCCGGGCCGGCAGTGGTCGGTGCAGCGGCGGCTGCGCGCGGAGATCAAGCGCGCTTACGACGAGCAGGACATCGAGCCGCCGTACCCGTACGGCCGCCCGCTGCCGCCCTCGCCGGTGGTCTGATCTCAACCGCCGGTCACCGGGGTCGTGCGCACCGTCCATCGGGCCCACGGCCCCGGTGTGAGGCGTTCGGCCACAGGGCCGCCCAAAATCGAAGCCGCCCCTGAGAGGATGGAGCCGTGACTTCCGTGGAGACCTTCTACCAGCAGGTCGGCGGCGAGGCGACCTTCCACCGGATCGTGGCGCGGTTCTACGAGGAGGTGGCCAAGGACGAGCTGCTGCGGCCCCTCTACCCGGAGGAGGACCTCGGGCCCGCCGAGGAGCGGCTGCGGCTGTTCCTGATCCAGTACTGGGGCGGCCCGCACACCTACTCCGACCGGCGCGGGCATCCGCGGCTGCGGATGCGCCACGCGCCGTTCAAGATCGGCCCGGCGGAGCGCGACGCGTGGCTGCGCTGCATGCGGATCGCGGTCGACGAGGTCGATCTCCGGCCGGAGCACCGCGACCAGCTGTGGCAGTACATGGAAATGGCCGCCAACAGCATGATCAATTCGTGGTTCTGAGCAGAAGGACCTGGTGATGCGGCGGGCAGACGCGCTGGCGGGCCACGGCGAGCGGCCGTGGTGGTGGGATGCGGTGTGCTACCAGGTCGACGTCGGCTCGTTCGCCGACGGCGATGGTGACGGGATCGGCGACCTCGCCGGGCTGGCCGGGCGGCTCGGCTACCTGGAACTGCTCGAGGTCGACGCGATCGTGCTGGCCGGCGCGGCCGGGCTGGATCCGGCGGCGGGTCCCTTCGCCGAGCTGCTCGGCGAGGCGCACGACTCCGGGATGCGGGTGATGCTCTCGCTCGACGTGGATCCCGCGCGCGGCGACCCGGCAGCGGTGTTGTTGCCGTGGCTGGAGCACGGGGCCGATGGTTTCCACCTGGCCCCGCGCCCCGATCCGGCCGATGCCATCGGCGCCGCGCTGGCCGGTCACCGGGATCGCGTGGTGATCGGCAGCGGCCCTGGCGACTGGCACCTGTCGTTCAACCTCGACCTGGCCGTCGCCGGTTTCGACGCCGACCAGGTCCGCAAGGCGATCACGGACGTGCTCGCCGCCCCCGGGCCGCGCCCGGCGTGGGCGATGGCCAGCCGCGACACCCGGCAGAGCCGGGACGACGCGGCGCTGACGCCGGTGCGCGCGATGGCGTTGGTGCAGTTGGCGCTGCCCGGCGCGGTCTGCCTGCGGCACGGCGAGGAGCTCGGCCTGCCCGGGACGCAGCGCGTCCGGATGCCGTGGGAAGGCGAGCAGCCGCCGTTCGGCTTCTCCGCCGCCGCCGCCGACTGGTCGTCGATCCCGGCGGATTGGGTGTCCTTCACCGTGGAGGCTCAGCTGGAGGACGAGGCGTCCACGCTGTCGCTGTACCGGCACGCGCTGGAGACCCGGGGCACGCATCCGGCGTTCGCCGGCGACGAGGTCGAGTGGTTCGGCGCGCCGGCGGGATGCTTCGCGTTCCGGCGCACCGGCACCACCCTGATCTGCGCGTTGAACACTTCGCCGGAGCCGGTGCCGCTGCCGCCGGGCGAGGTGCTGCTGTCGTCGCGACCGGTGGGCCCCGGGGAGTTGCCGCCGGGCACCGCGGCCTGGCTGGTGTGAGTCTGGCCTCCAAAGGCGACCGGGCGCGAGTGGGCCGGAACGGGTGGCGGTAAATTTTGGTAAAACCATCCCGCTGACACCCACTGGATGCTATGACTGCCGTCGCGCCAGCGCTGAGCTCTCATCGGACGGAACGCACCCGTCGGCTGGTCGGCATCGACATCGCCAGGTTCTTCGCGGTGTTCGGGATGTTCTGCATCCACTTCGGCGTGCCGTTCGCGCACGGCGACGTGGAGGTGTGGATCGCGCAGTTCTCCAGCGGCCGGTCGACCGCGCTGTTCACCCTGCTGGCCGGGGTGTCGCTGGCGATGATGACCGGGCGCAGCGAGCCGCCGACCGGAGAGGCGCTGCGGCGGGCCCGCATCCGGATCGCGGTGCGCGCGTTGCTGTTGCTGGTGGTCGGCCTCGCGCTGGCGAAGGCGACCGCGGCGACGGGTTTCCTGCTCACCGTGATCATCCCGTTCTACGGGCTGTACTTCCTGCTCGCGGTGCCGTTCATCCGGTTGCGGGCGCGCGGGCTGCTGATCGCCGCGGTGGTCGCGGCCGCGGTCGGCCCGCAGCTGTCGTTCGTGCTGCGGACCTGGATCGCCGGGGACACTCCGATGCGCGCGATCGTCGACGCGGTCGACCTGGTCGACCCGGCACACCTGATCGCCGACGCCGGGCTGTTCGACCTGCTGCTGCTCGGCTTCTACCCGGCCGCGTCGTACCTGCCGCTGGTGCTGGCGGGGATGGCCGTCGGGCGGCTGGACCTGCAGTCGACCAAGGTGCGGTGCTGGCTGGCCGCGACCGGGCTGGCGGTGACGACGGTCGGCTACCAGGTGTCGAGCTGGCTGGTGAAGACCGTCGGCGGGGTGCCGCAGGGGCAGATCGAGGGCACCGTCCCGATCGAGCACCCGGAGTGGCTGGTGGCCGCCGCCGCGCACAGCGGCACGACGTTCGAGCTGCTCGACTCCGGCGGCATCGCGCTGGTGTTCGTCGCGGTGTGCCTGGAGCTGGCCGATCGGACGGGGCGGCTGCTGAAACCGCTGGCCGCGGCCGGTTCGATGGCGTTGACGCTGTACGCGATCCACGCGCTGGTGCTGGCCTGGCAGATCGTCGTCGGCGGCTGGCCGCTCAGCGGCGTGCCGGACACCCTGGCGCAGCTGGCCAGCATGGGCCCGGCGCTGCCCACGGACGTCCCGAACATGCCGGCGTTCCCGCGCGACGGCCACCACCCGGACGGCGTGGTGGCGTTCGTGAACACCTACATGCCCGAGGTGTTCCTGATCTTCTCGATCGTCTTCCCGCTGATCTGGCGGCGGTTCTTCCGCCGCGGGCCGCTGGAGGCGGCTGTCAGCGAGAGCGTCCGGCACATCACCGATCACCTGTTCCGGCGGCGCTGAGCCCGGTTTCGGCACCGGAGGGACTTTCGCCTCTTAACAGCCGCGCGGCGCGCATCGTTGCGTGGACGGATGGCGTCGCTCATCCGGAGGTGATCTCGAATGAATTTCCGGCACCGGACCGACAACGCATCGGACGCGGTCGGAATCCCACCCGCGCTCGGCAAGGCCATGGCCAACTACCGCTCCCTGCTCGACGAGCTGGAGGCGGGCAGCATCGACGACTCGACCTTCCGCCGCCGCGCGCTGGGCATCGGGCTGATCGTGCGCGAGCACGACGCCTGGATCCTGGACCTCTCGACCGAGCGGTGGTGGCGCTACGACGGTGTGGCGCTGTCGAGCATTCGGTTCGGGGAAGCCGAGGACTGAGCCATGTCCAAGCCGACCGACCCGGCGATCCTCCGGGAACGCCTCGACCACCTGGCCGGCCTGGTGCGCGAGGCGGCCTTGCCGGCCGAGATGGCCGGACCGCTGTCGACCAGCCCGCTCCCGGTGGCGGCGCTGCAGGACCACCTGGGCAATGCGACGACGTGGCTCGGCCGGGTGTGGGCCGGGTTCGCGCGGGACGGCGCCGCGGTGCGGCGGTGGCTGGTGGACGAACCGCTGGCCTCGCCCGTTCCGGGCGAGGCGCTCCGCCCCCTGCCGTTGCGGAGGCAGTTCCGCCTCTCGCTGGCGACGGCGGCGTTCGGGGCCGCGGTGGCGGCGGCCAGCTACACGCTGACGGCGCCGTTCCCGGACCCGTTCCTCGGCCTGATCCCGCCGGGCCTGCTGGACCGGCTTCCGCCGTTCGCCGAGAGCACCGCGCCGGAAGCACCCCGGTACTCGCCCGACGCGGCGACCCCGGAACTGCCGCTGGCCGGCCAGGTCCCGGGCACTCCCCCGCCGCCCCCGCCGTCGGGTGCTCAGCAGCCGCTGGCCGCGCCGCTCACGCCGGGCACACCGGGCACGCCGGGGACCCCGGGGACGCCGGGGACGCCGGGGATCGGCACGTCGGGCGTCAGCCCGGGCACTCAGGGCACGAGCGGATCGGACGAGACGGTGACCAAGGTGCCGGTGCAGGCTCCGGGAACGACCGAGGACACCGCTGCGCCTCCGGCGAAGCCCGTGGCCCCGGGACCGGTCGCCCCTGCGCCGATCACCGAGACCACCACGGTGCCGACCACCACGACGAACCCGACGACCACCGATCCGCCGACGACCACGACGCAGGAACCGACGACGGAGCCGACGACGACCGGAACGCGTCCGACCACGACCGAGCCCACCACCACGGCGACGCCCACCACCACCGGCGAGCCGACGGGCACCACCGGTCCCGGCACGCCTTCGGAGCCGCCCAGCAGCGACTAAATCGTGAAACAATCTCAGGTATTGGGAAGTTCCGGCCGGAACCTTGCCGCCGGGCACTGTGATCGTCTTCACTCCCTACTCATTGGTAGGCGAATGGTGGAGGCGCTCAGATGGGTCGGTCCGGGCTTGCACGCAGAGCTGGTGCGATCGCGTTGTCGGCATTGACGGGCCTATCGCTCGGCGCCGCCCCGGCGACCGCCGAGCCCGGGTACCGGCACTACGTAGCCCTCGGCGACTCCTTCACCTCCGCCCCGCTGGTCCCGTGGATGCGCCTCGACCCGCTGCTGTGCGGGCGCTCGACGAACAACTACCCGGCGCTGCTGGCCCGCGAGATCGGGCCGGCCGAGTTCACCGACGTCAGCTGCGGCGGCGCCGACACCACGGACATGCTCCGGGCCCAGGACTGGTACTCCGGGCCGCAGTTCGACGCCCTCGACGAGGACACGGACCTCGTCACGCTGGGCATCGGCGGCAACGACCTGGGCGTCTTCGGCGACACCATCGCCACCTGCACGGCCCTGCGCGCCGCGGACCCGACGGGATCGCCGTGCCGCGACCACTTCGCCGATGACGACGGTGACGACCTGCTCCGCCGCATCGAGATCACCGGACACCGGGTCGCGGACGTCGTCGAGGGCGTCCAGGAGCGCTCGCCGGGCGCGAAAATCCTGGTCATCGGCTATCCGCGCATCGTGCCGGAGACGGGCTACTGCCCGGACGTCCTCCCGCTGGCCGACGGCGACTACCGCTACGCCGACGAGATCGAGCAGGCGCTCAACGCCGCCATCGAGGGCGCTGCCGAGCGAACCGGCGCAACGTTCGTCGACACCTACGGGCCGTCGCTGGGCCACGACGCCTGCGCCACCGGCGGGGCAGCCTGGATCAACGGCCGGCAGCTGCGGCCGGACGCGGCGCCGTACCACCCGTTCGCATCGGCGATGGCCGCGGAAGCCAGCATCATCGCGAAGGTCCTCAATGGACAACTGCCCGATGTCGCGGAAGCCGAACGAGCCGCGACCCGAGCCGCCGAAGAGGCCGAGGCAGAAGCGGAACAGGCCGGACCGCAGGAGAAAGCGGCCCGGGCCCAGGTCGCCGAGCACCTGGCGACGTTCGAGCGCTGAGGTGTCGTGAGTACTGGAACGGCGATCGCTGACGCGCTCCCCGCAGGCCGCCTCCACACGCTCGACGGCCACCCGCACGACGCCGCCCCGGAGGTCCTCGGGCAGTTCTTCAGCGGGGATCCGGCGGTAGGTGGACCGTCATGATCAGGTTGCAGGTTTCGGTGCCCGCGCCGCGGTAGGCGTGCGGGGCGTCGCCGTCGAACGTCGCGGTCTGCCCGGCTTCGACGGAGTGCTCCTCGCCGTCCACCACCAGGGTCATCCGGCCGGCGGTGACGCTGATGGTTTCCACGACTCCGGCCTGGTGCGGGTGGCTGGGGTACTCCTCGCCCGGCTCCAGACGCCAGCGCCAGACCTCGACGGGGGCCGGGCCCGAGGTCGTCAGGACGAGCCGGGCCTCACCGCCCCGCTCCCCGGTCCACAGCGGCGCCACGTCGCCGGAGGCCACGACGCGGACGCGGCCCTCGGGCGGCCCCTGCATCAGGGCGGACACCGAGATGCCGAGGGTGTCGGCCAGCCGGACCAGGGTGGCGAGGTTGGGGTTGCCCTGGGCCTTCTCCAGTCCCACCAGGGCGCCCTTGCTGACCTGGGCACGCCTGCCGAGCTCCTCCAGGGACAGACCCGCGCGGACGCGGGCCGCCCGGACGTTGTGCGCGACCGTCCGCAGGGCTGCGGCCGTCTCGGTCATCTGAGCACCATCCTCGGGACTGGACCATTCCAATGAACTTCGCGGTCGGTCGATTGAGCTCGACGATCAATCCGTTGTACCGTGTAGTCGTTCCAATGAAATGATAGGGGATTCGTCGTGTTCGCTCTGCTGCTGGCCGTCGGCAGCTCGCTCGCTTACGGGTGCGCCGATTTCCTCGGCGGCCTCGGCGCCCGCAAGGCTCATGTGCTGCGCACCGTGATGATCGCGGCCCCGGCCAGCCTCGCGGTCGAACTGCTGCTGTGGCCGCTGCTCGGCGCGTCGTTCGGCACCGCGACCTTCGCCTGGGGCGCGGCCTCGGGGGTCGCCTCGGCCGCCGCGTTCGCCCTGCTCTACCGCACCCTGGCGATCGGCCCGATGAACGTGCTGTCGCCCGTGACCGCGCTGGTGTCGGCCGCGTTGCCCGTCGGCGTGGGGCTGCTGCAGGGCGAGCACCTGGCCGCCGCCGGAATGGTCGGCCTGCCGCTCGCGCTGGTGGCGGTCGTGCTGGTCAGCGCTGGGCACGGCGCGAGGTCGTCACGCCCTTCGCGCACTGCGCTGCTGCTGGCTTTCGGCGCGGGCACCGCCATTGCGCTCCAGCTGGTCTTCTTGCACCAGGCACCATCCGACAGCGGGGTGGCTCCGCTGCTCGTGGGGCGGGCGGTCTCGTCGGCCGTCGTCCTGGCCGCGGCGGCGCTGATGCGCCGCAGGCTGGGGCCGGAGCGGCCCGCGTACGCGATATCGGCGGCCGCGGGCGCGCTGGACTCGGTGGCGAACCTGCTGTTCCTGCTGGCCGCGCGGAGCGGCGACCTCGCCGTCGTCGCGGTGATCGTCGCCCTCTACCCCGCCGGCACGATCCTGCTCGCCCGCGGCGTGGTCGCCGAGCGGATCCACCGCGGCCAGCTCGTCGGCCTGGGCACCGCAGCGCTGGCCGTCAGCCTCCTCGCCCTGACCTGACCACCCACCCTGTCGACGAGATGATCCCGCCGATCACCTCCGCGACCGATTCACCCGGCGATCGCGAGGACCAGCGATGCGACGGCCATGGCGAGGAAGACTCCCGGGGCCGCGATGGTGTTGATCTGCCGGGCGCGCACGTGGGCGATGATCGCGCCCACGTAGAACGCGACGAGCCCGATCGCGGCCGCGACGCCGATGGCCTGGAATCCGAGCAGGCCCAGCAGGAGCCCCACCGCGCCGGCCGCCTTGAGCGTTCCCAGCACCGGCAGCCACGATCGCGGGACGTCCACCTTGGCCGAGTTGGCGAGGACGAAGTCCGCCTTCGCCAGGTCCGCGACGGCGATCCCGGCGTTCGCCGCGATGGTGACGACCGTGACGACGACGTAGGTGATGACCATGGTTTCTCCTCGCTAGTCGGTGATGCGCAGCCGGGCGAGGCGGGCGGGATCCCCGACGACGTCGTAGTGGACGATTCGCCCGGCCGCGATGCGGAAGAGCAACGCGATGCGCGGGCCGTGATCGGCCATGACCGCGATTCCGGGCCGCCCGTTGATCGACACCACGCGCGCTTGCCGGGCGTTGGCCCGCAACGCCCGCGTCTCGTCGACGACGGTTCGAGCGCCCCGCACCCGCAGCTCCGCGCCGGGCGGAAGCGCCTGCGGATCGGCCGTTCTCGTCACCTCGGGGTGCAGGACCCCTACGAGACCGTCGATGTCGCCCTGCTGCGCCGCTTTCAGGAAGGCGGCCACGACGGGCCGCGCGGCGCCGGGATCGGCGTCCGCCGCACCGGCCGGCCGCACCCGCGCCCGCGCGCGGCTGGCCAGCTTCTTGGCCGACCCGGGCGTCGTGCCCAGCACGTGCGCCACCTCGTCGAACGGCGTGCCGAACACGTCGTGCAGGATCAGCGCGACCCGTTGCGGCGGCGTCAACTGGTCGAGCAAGATCGCGATGGCCTCGCTCAGGTCTCCCGCGAGGAGCGCGACCTCCTCCGGGCCACCGACTGGGTCCGCCGGTTCCGGCATGTCGGCCGGCTCCTGCGGAAACTCCCGCGATCGGCGCAGGAGGTCCAGGCACAGCCGGGTCACCACGGTGGTCAGCCAGGCGGGCAGGTTCTCGATGCCATCGACATCGGCCCGCAGATACCTGATCCACGCCTCCTGCACGACGTCCTGGGCATCGGCATCCGACCCGAGGAGGCGGAACGCCACCGCGAGCAGGTGCGGTCGCTCGCGGTGGAACACCTCGTCCCCGCCCGACGCCGTTTCGAACCCGAACATGCGTTCTCCGCCTCCCGCCACGCACAGCTCCTACCCTTCTGACGGGCGAGCGGCGCAAAAGGTGACTCACCCACGCGGGGCGTCGTGGAACGGTGCTCAGCCCTGGGTCTGGGTGCTGGAGACGGCGCAGGAGTCGCACCAGAAGCCGAAGAGCAGCTCTTCGAAACCCATCCGGCCGAACGGCGTCGGGCCACCTTCGATGGACACCAGGAACGGCATGAAGTTGCCGCACACCGGGCAGATCGGGTGCGTCTCCGGCGACGGCCAGCGCGGCAGCCCGCCCACCTGGTGCTTCGTCCTCGGCAACGCCGGGAGGCTCACGCCGTGCTGGTTGGGGTGCGGCTCCAGGACCAGCGACCGCTCCCCCGGGATCAGGCGGGATTCGCCGCTGCTCGGCCCCTGGGGGTTGAAATAGACCTCCGGGCCCGCCGGGGTGAAGCGCACGGTGATGCGATCCACTTCGGCGCAGTCGCAGGTGAACCAGTAGAACGACGGGTCCCGGCTCAGCGCGTTCGGCATCGCCTCGGCGGAAAGGGTCAGGATCCGTTCTGCGGGCATCCGGCAGTCCGCGCAGAGCGGAACATCCCCGCCGGGGTCTCCGCCCATGACGTGGGCGCTCTCGCCCGCATCCGCCACGAATCCCAGGAAAGCGGGCGGGAAACCCGCCGGCTTCCGGGTGTCCGGCAGGCGGCCGGCCAGCGGCATCAGCCAGTCCCAGTCGTTCGGATCCGCGACCTCGTCCACCACGGACTCGATGAGATCGGCGGCGTGCGGGGTGCGGATCAGCGCGAGCGTCCAGAGGTCGTTCAGATCCTGCTCCGCTCGCCACCTCTCCAGCAGCGAGTCGGCGAACTCGTCGGGCGCGCCGGACAGCAGACTCCGCTTCATCGCAGCGCTTTCGACGCGGTCGGCGTAGGGCCGGAGGCGTTCCGGGCGGTGCATCGCGATGGTGAAGACGACGCTGGACACCGCAGAATTCGGGTCCGGCGACGCCAGGTGGTCCTGGATGAACGCGTCGATCAGGGCATCCGGCATCCAGGGCACGAGCCTCGCCGCCGACGCCGCGACTTCACCGGCACCGCGCAACCTCTCCGCCACGCGCGCCTTCTCCTCGCGCGCCCCGTGGATCAGCTCCAGGTAGGCGGCGACGAACTCGGAGACGCGGTGATCGGAGGTCGTCATGAGGCACTCGACGGCCGCCAGCACCCCGCGATCTTCCGACTGGGCCAGGAAGGCGATGATGCGCTCGTCCTTCTCCGGCACCGACAGAGCCGGATCCAGCGCGATCCGCTCGATCTCCTCGGTCGCGCCCATGCCCGCCCCACTTCGCCACGTCTGATCGGCATCGAGTCTAGGTCCCCGGTTCACCGGTCACGTTCTCCCTTCGCCAGGTGTCGACGTGGTGGAGCACTTCGAGCGATTCGGGAGGCGGTCTGTGGACGTGTACGAAGCGGTCCGGAGTCGACGGGCAGTGCGGGGATTCACCGACGAGCCGGTGCCGAAAGAGCTGCTTGCGCGCGTCCTCGCCGCTGCTGCCCGTGCGCCGTCCGGAGGGAATCTCCAGCCGTGGAAGGCTTTCGTGCTGACGGGCGCAGCGCTGGCCGAGGTGAAGAAGCGAACCGCCGAGCGCCTGGCCTCGGGAGATCCCGGCGACGAGCGCGAGTTCGAGATGTATCCGCCCGATCTGAAATCCGCCTACCGCGAACGCCGGATCGCCGCCGGTGAGCAGCGCTACGCCGCGCTCGGCATCTCGCGGCGGGACGAGCAGGCGCGACGGGAAGCCGTTGCCGCGAACTGGAATTGCTTCGGGGCTCCGGCCGCGCTGTTCTGCTACATCGACCGCGGCATGGGCTCGGCGCAGTGGGCCGACATGGGCATGTACCTGCAGACCGTCATGCTGCTGCTCCGCGCCGAAGGACTGCACAGCTGCCCGCAGATGGCGTGGTCGGTCTACCGCCGAACCGTCGCGGAAGTCGTTTCGCCGCCGGACGAACTCGTGCTGTTCTGCGGCATGTCGATCGGATTCGAGGACATCTCGGTGAAACACGCCCGCACCGACCGCGCCCCGCTCGCCGAGACCGTCACCTTCCTCGACTGAGGACGGACGCGGATTCCGCCGCACCGCACCGAGAACTGGCATGAACCTGCCTCGCCGGTGTCCAGGACGAAGGCGTGGACGCCACCGTCCAACGCCACGTTGACGAAGCCGACGAGTACGTGATCGTCATGCCACGAGCGTATGCGGCCCACGGCAACGACTGTGCCCGTCCGCCAAGGCTGCTCAACGTTCGAGAACGGTCCCGCACCGGGCTCCGGACGGTCTCGGATGCCGCAATTTCCATTGAAATCGAACCTTCGATTTCAATGAGCCTTTTTCATCCTGGTCGGCCCGCAGCCGCGGGTCGCAAAGCCACACGTCGATAGGGCACCGCATGCGCCGCAGGCGCATAGCCCACCTACGACACTGGCACCGCCGCGGGTTCTCAGAGGCTTCCTGGCGAGGACGGCCCCTCCGCCGTGTATTGGGCATACATCAGGAGGGGCACCCACAGTCCAGGGAGCCTCTGAGGTTCCGCTACCCGCACCGCCACGCAAAACGAGGTTGGAAAAACCTCAATGGAAATTGCGGGCCCGTCAGACCAGCAGCGGGAGTAGGGCGTGGCGGCGGCGGACCACCGCGCCGTAGCGGGAGTCCAGGCGGAGCCAGGCGTCCGTCGCGCTGACCCGGACGATCTCGGACTCCGCCGGCTTCGACACCAGGAAACCCATGCCCGACAGCACGAACAGGCAGCGCAGCGGGACCTTCACCTGATAACCCGCGCCGCTGACCGTGAAGACCTCCTGGTCCAGCAGGGAAGCCGGCGGTGTCCCCTTCGGGCCGACGTTGTCCTTGGCCACGTCGATACCGCGCTCCGCGACCTCGCCGACCAGCTTCGCCGGCAGGTCGTCCACCCGCTGCCAGCCCACCGCCGGCGGCAGCTCCGAGCGCCACAGCAGGTCCCGCGGCGGGCCCGGATCCATCACCGGGGCGCCCGCCACCGTCAGCGTCGCCAGCAGTTCGTTGCCCGACACCGTCAGGTCCGCCGGCTCCACCTCGCCCTCGACCGACCTGGTGGACAGGGCGTCGAACGGCGTCGCCGCCCAGACGTCGACGCGGCCCGTGCCCGGCCGGTTGCGCAGGCGCACCAGCGCCTGGCCGTCCAACCGCACCGCGCGGGCGACGAACGCGCCGAGGTCCTCGCGCTCCACCGCATCGGGCATCCGCAGCTCAGACACGACCCAACTCCGGCTTCTGCGCATCGAGCTGCCACTCCGCCAGGAAGTCGCGCTCCTCCTTGGTCATCCGCCGGGGCCGCCCCGCCCGCAGGTCGTAGGGCACCATCAGCGTCTCCGCGGTGGCGACCGCTTCCTGCGCGTAGGCGGTGTAGTCGACGATGAACGACGCGGCCTTGAGCTCGCGCACCGACATCTGCACCTGCAGCGACTTCGACGCGTAGACCAGCGGGCTGTGGTAGTCGATCACGATCCGGGCCACCACCATGCCCTCCGCCATGCCGAGCAGGCCCTGCCGCTCCGCCTCGGTGAACAGCAGCTCGGCCCGCGCCTCCTCCAGCAGCGTGATCGTCCTGGCGTGGTTGACGTGACCGAACGCGTCCATGTCGGACCAGCGCAGGGCCACCTCGGCTACGAACGCGCCCACCGGCGAGCTTCCTTTCTGCCGTTCGGGTGGCTTGCGGCCGGTGCGACCGCAAGCCACCCGATCATGCCGTCACCGCACCATGCTGCGCAGCTGGCGGGCCGCCACCGACAACGTGGCCAGATCCAGCCGACCGGAGTTCTTGATCTGCTCCAGCGACGAGTTGGCCCGCGCCAGTCGCGACTCGTTGGTGGATTCCCAACGAGCGATCTTCTCCTCCGGGTCGTCCTCCGGATCGCTGGTCCGCAGGACGTCGATGGTGATCGCACGCAGCGACGCGTAGAAATCATCCCGCAACGCCAACCGGGCCAGCGAGTGCCACCGGTTCCCGCGCTCCAACTCGTTGACCGCCAGCAGCATCCGCTCGACGTCGAGGTGCTCGGCCAGCGAGTAGTACAGGTCGGCGCTCTCCCGCGGGCTGCGCTCGGCCGCGACCCCGGCGTCGCGCTCCGCGAGCTCGGCGATCTCCCGGACGTCCAGCAGCGCGAACGAATCCAGCAGCACGCCGACGCGTTCCGCCACGTCCTCCGGGACGCCGGCCGCCGTCCAGCGGTCGATCATCTCGGTGGCGCCCTCGGCCGCCCGGCCGCGCAGCAGGCCGCGCACCGAAGCGGACAGCTCCGCGACCACCGGCTGGAAGCGGGCGATCTCGGCGCCGATCGCCAGCGGCTGCGGCCGGTTGGTCAGCATCCAGCGCGCCGCCCGGTCCAGCAGGCGGCGGCTTTCCAGCACCAGCTCGTCGGCCACCGAACTCGGCACCGAGCCGCCCAGCGCATCGATCTGCGCCCACAGCTCCTGCAGCCCGAAGACCTCGTCGACCACCGCGAACGCCCGCACCGCGTCGGTCGTCGAAGCGGTGATCTCCTCGGACAGCCGGTACGCGAAGGAGATGCCGCCGCCGTCGACCATCTCGTTCACCAGCAGCGTCGTGATGATCTCCCGGCGCAGCGGGTGAGCCGCGATCGCGTCGGCGTAGCGCTCCCGCAGCGGCTTCGGGAAGTACTCCGGAAGCCGGTTGCTGAACGCCTCGGTGTCCGGCAGACCGCTGGCCAGCACATCGCGCTTCAACGCCAGCTTGACGTGCGCCATCAGCGTCGCCAGCTCCGGCGAGCTCAGGCCCTCGCCGGCCTTCTCCCGGTCGCGGAACTCCTTCGACGTCGGCAGCGCCTCCAGCGCGCGGTCCAGGCCGGCGTTCTTCTCCAGCGCCAGGACCTGCCGGGCGTGCACCGACACCATCGGGGCGGCGTGCGCCCGCGAGATGCCCAGCACCGCGTTCTGCGCGTGGTTGTCGGCCAGCACCAGCTCGCCGACCTCGTCGGTCATGTCCGCGAGCAGCTCGTTGCGCTGCTCACCGGTCAACCGCCCGTCGGCCGCCAGGTGGTCGAGCAGGATCTTGATGTTGACCTCGTGGTCGGAGCAGTCCACCCCGGCGGAGTTGTCCAGCGCGTCGGTGTTGACCTTGCCGCCCGCGCGGGCGAACTCGATGCGGCCCAGCGACGTCAGACCGAGGTTGCCGCCCTCGCCGACGACCTTCACCCGCAGGTCGGCGCCGTTGACGCGGACCGCGTCGTTGGCCTTGTCGCCGACGTCGGCGTGCGTCTCGGTCTCGGCCTTGACGTAGGTGCCGATGCCGCCGTTCCACAGCAGGTCCGCCGGCGCCAGCAGGATCCGCTTGATCAGCTCGGCCGGCGCCAGCTTGCGCACCGACTCGTCGATGCCCAGCGCCTCCCGGATCTGCGGGTTCAGCGGGATCGACTTCAGCGACCGCGACCACACGCCGCCACCGGCGCTGATCTTGCTGCGGTCGTAGTCGTCCCAGGTCGACCGCGGCAGCTCGAACAGCCTGCGACGCTCGGCGAAGGACACCGCCGGGTCCGGATCGGGGTCGATGAACACGTGCATGTGGTTGAACGCGGCCACCAGCCTGATGTGCTCGGAGAGCAGCATGCCGTTGCCGAACACGTCGCCGGCCATGTCGCCCACGCCGACCACGGTGAAGTCCTCGGACTGGGTGTCCACGTCGAACTCGCGGAAGTGCCGCTTGACGCTCTCCCACGCGCCCTTGGCGGTGATGCCCATCGCCTTGTGGTCGTAGCCCACCGAGCCGCCGGAGGCGAACGCGTCGCCCAACCAGAAGCCGTAGGACTTGGCGACGTCGTTGGCGATGTCGGAGAACGTCGCGGTGCCCTTGTCCGCCGCGACCACCAGGTAGGTGTCGTCGCCGTCGTGGCGCACCACGTCCTTCGGCGGGGCCACCTCGCCGCCGACCAGGTTGTCGGTCAGGTCCAGCAGACCGGAGATGAACATCCGGTAGCAGGCGATGCCCTCGTCGAGGGTGGCCTTGCGGTCCACCGCCGGGTCGCCGGTGGGCATCGGCGGGCGCTTCACCACGAAGCCGCCCTTCGCGCCGACCGGCACGATCACCGCGTTCTTCACCGCCTGCGCCTTGACCAGGCCCAGGATCTCGGTGCGGAAGTCCTCCCGCCGGTCCGACCAGCGCAGACCGCCGCGGGCCACCGAGCCGAACCGCAGGTGCACGCCCTCCACCCACGGCGAGTACACGAAGATCTCGAACTGCGGGCGCGGCTCCGGCAGCCCCGGGATCTCCCTGGGCTCCAGCTTCAGCGCCAGGTAGGAGCGTTCCCGCTCCCCGTCGGCGGCGAAGTAGTTGGTGCGCAGCGTGGCGCGGATCAGGCTCAGGTAGCTGCGCAGGATCCGGTCCGCGTCCAGGCTGGTGACCTCGTCGATCAGCTTGGTGACCGCGTCGGTGAGGTCCGCTTCGCGGGTCGCCCGGTCGTCGGCCTCCAGCGCCGGGTCGAACCGCGTCTCGAACAGCCTGACCAGCGTCGTGGTGGTGAGGCGGTGCGCCAGGATGGCGTCCTCGATGTAGTCCTGGCTGTAGGCCACGCCGACCTGCCGCAGGTACTTGGCGTAGGCGCGCAGCACCGACGCCTGCCGCCAGTTCAGCCCGGCGCGCAGCACCAGCGCGTTGAACCGGTCGACCTCGGCGTCGCCGAGCCAGGCCGCGCGGAAGGCGTCCTCGAAGCGCTCCCGCAGGGTTTCCAGCAGGCCGTCGCTCGTCGCGGTGTCCAGCGTCGCCGGGTCCAGCCGCAGCCCGAAGTCGTAGATCCAGAACTGCTGGTCGGTGTCGCCGACGATGACCTCGTAGGGCCGCTCGTCCACGACCTCGACGCCCATGCTCTGCAGCACCGGCAGCACCCGCGACAGGGTCACCCGGCCGCCGACGTAGAGCTTGAAGCGGCGCTGCCCCGCGCTGGCGTCGCGCGGCGCGTAGAACGACATCTTCAGGTCGCGCGGACCCGACAACGACTCCAGCCGCCGGAGGTCGGTGAGGCCCTCGCTCGCGGTGAAGTCCTCCTTGTAGGCCTCCGGGAAGCTCGACGCGTAGCGCTGGCCGAGCTGGCTCATCGCCTCCGACAGGCTGCGCCCCGCGTGACCGTCGCGGCCGCCGCCGGACTGCTCGGCGTCGACCTCCTCGATCATCTGGTCGTCCCAGGTGTGGATGGCATCGGACAGCCGGTGCTGGATGCGCACCAGGTCCGGCTCCACCTGGTCCTCCGGGTCGGTGTGCACCACGAAGTGCACCCGCGCCAGGGTGGACTCGCCGACCCGCGTGCTGTACTCCAGGCCGGTGCCGTTGAGCTCCTCCAGCAGCACCTCCTGCATCGCCAGCCGCGAGCTGGTGGTGTAGCGGTCCCGCGGCAGGTACACCAGGCAGGAGTAGAAGCGGCCGTAGGCGTCGCGGCGCAGGAACGGCTTGAGCTTGCGGCGCTCGGCCAGCGCCAGCACGCCGGTGATGGTGTCCTGCAGCGTGTCCGCGTCGGTGGAGAACAGCTCGGTGCGCGGGTAGTTCTGGATCTCCTCCAGCATCCGCTGGCCGGAGTAGGACTCCATCGGGAACCCGGCGCGGTGGATGATCTCCCGCACCCGCCGCTCGATGAACGGGATGTCCAGCACGTCCTCGTGCAGCGCGGTGGTGGTGAACAGTCCGAGGAAGCGGTGTTCCCCGTTGACGTTCCCGGCCTCGTCGAAGGTCTTGACGCCCACGTAGAACGGGTGCACCGGACGGTGCACTGTGGACGGTGCGCTGGCCTGCGTGAGCACCAGCAGGTCCTTGGACAGCGCGCTGGCGCGGGCGTCCGGCCCCGCGGTCAGGCTGCGCGCGGCGACGCTGTCGCTGCGCAGCACGCCCAGTCCGGAGGCCAGCACGGCCTGCAGCGCGGGCTCGGTGCCGTCGTCGACCAGCTCGTAGTGCCGGTAGCCGAGGAACGTGAAGTGCCCGTCGGCCAACCACCGCAGGAGCTCGGCTCCATCGTGGACGTCGGCGCCCGGCAGCGGCGGCGGGGTCCGGTCCAGCTCGTCGGCCAGCGACCGGGCGGTGGCGTGCATCCGCTCGGTGTCCTCGACGACCTCGCGCACGTCGTTGAGCACGTTGGCCAGGCCCTGCTTCAGGTCGGCGATCCGGTCGGTGTCGACGACCCGGTCGACCTCGACGAACATCCAGCTTTCGGCCATCGCGTCGGCGGGCGGGGCCGCCGGGTCCGCGCCCGGCAGCACCTCCAGCAGCTCGCCGGCCACGTCGCGGCGCACCACGACGATGGGGTGGATGATGCGCTGCACCTCGGCGCCGTAGCGGCCGAGCTCGGCGATCACCGAATCCACCAGGTACGGCATGTCGTCGGTGACGGTCTGGACCACCGTCGCCTGGCTCCCCCAGCCGTCCTCGGCCCGATCCGGGTTGAAGATCTGCACCAGCGGGCGCCCCGCGACCCGCTCCGCGGCGAGCCGGTGGTGCGACCGCAGTGCCCCGACGAGGTCGGCGGGCTCGTCGTCGACGAGCTCCTCGGCGGGCACGTGCCGGTAGTAGGCGCGCAACAGCTCGGCGAGTTCCGGTGCGGACTCAACCGCTCTGTCCAGCAGACGGCGCTTGGCCAGTTCGGGGTTCTCGGACCGCTCGCCGACCGCGTCGTCCCCAGCGACTCGCGGGCGTTCTCCGGTCTTCAACTGTCCGGGATTCGAGGTCATCTTCAGGCAGCTCCACGCTTGACGGCACCTCTTTGTGCCAACAGGTTCCACCTTAAGACTGCCAGTTCCAGCGCCGGGCAGAGGGCGGTAGCGCGGTCGGGCACGTGAAAAGCGGCACAATGATCGATGACTTTGACGTTTCAGAAAACGGTCTTGATCGCGATTCGCACCCGACCGGAAGGTGGTGTGGAATGTCGCGCGTCACGTCCGCGCAGGCCGCGGCGCACGTCGGCGCGTGCCTGCGCATTCGGACCGAGTCGTTGCGCCGCTTCGGTGAAAGTGCTCAGAACAGCGGATCCACCGCCGTGGAGTCGCCCGCCGCCCGGCGGTGCCGAGGGGCCACGGCGGTACCTCGATCGTCCGATGTGGACGATCGAGCGGAACGGGAAACCTGGGAACGGCCGGTGACTCCGGACACACGCGCTTCGCTGTGCCGGCCCGACGGCGCGGCCTCCTCGACCTCGGGTTGCTCGCGCCGACCGCTCTCGTAGGCCATCAGCGCCTCGGTGAGCAGCTCCGCGAGGCCGATCTTCTCCGCTGCCCCCGCATCCGCCGCCGGTGGTTCCACCGCGGGCAGTGTTGCGGGAGGTGTCGTTGCGACGGGCGGTTCCGGGGCCTCGCGTTCGCCTGCCGGCTCGGACGTTCCCGCGGCGAGCGGTGACGGCTGCGGTTCGACGGCCGGGAGGTTCGGCTCGGTCGCCCAGTCCTGGCGGTGCCTGCCGAGCAGCTCCGCGGCGGGAGTTGGCGATGTGACCGCAGGGGCGGACGGTTCTGGTGGTTCGATCGGTTCTGGTGCTTCGGCCGGTTCGGCATGCCTGGCGCGGCGGCGGCCCGGGCGGGGCTCCGCGGACAGTTGGAGACCGGCGCGGATCTCGGCCAGCGACTTGCCGCGCGATCGGCGGCCGCCTTCGCGCTCCCCCGTCCCCGCCGTCGAAGCCCCGGCAGACTCGGCCGCCGGCTCGTCCGCCGCCCACGTGCCCGGGGTCAGGACGTCTGCCGGCGATGTCTGGATCGTCTGGGGCTCGGTCGCCGGGGCGGCTTCACTCGCTCCGTAGGACGGTTCGAGCGGCAGCGCGTCGTCGGCCCGGTGTCCGCCCGGCCGTTCGGCAGCGGGTTCGGTCGCCGTCGGGTCCTGGCCGTACTGCGATTCGAAATCGGCTCGCGTCGCCTCCGGCAGCGGATCGGCCACCGGGGAATCCGCTGCCGATCCGGTTCCCGGCCAGTCTCCGATCACCGGCATGATCGTGGTGACATCCGCAGCGCTCGAGTCGCGGCCGGCAGCGGCCGCCGTGCGGCGGAGGTTGTCCAACGTCGCGGCGAGCGCGCTCGTCTCGGCCTGGAGACCTGCGCCACCCGGCTGGTCCTGCTGCGGCTCGTACGCCACAGGCACCTCGGGAATGGTGCGCTCGGCGCCGGACGGCTGGTTCGAGGCTTCCGAAGGCCACCAACTCGCCTGCGACGAGGCCGACGCCTGCTCGGTGTGCTCTTCCGGCTCGGGCTCCCCGCCGGGAACGCCCTGATCGGCGAGCGGCGGAAAGGCAACGCTCTCGGTGCGTGCGAACTGGGCTTCCTCGGCCTCCGCCGTCTCGGTGCGCGCGAACTGGCCGCCGCCCTCGGCCTCCGCCGGCTCGGTGGCCGGGAACGCCGCCGCGCCGGACTGGTCCGCCTCGGGCTCGGCCGGTTGGATCGTCGACGGGTCGAGCACGACCGTCGGCTGCGCCGACTCCTCGGAAATCCGGGGCTCGGGCATCTCCTGCCGACGGCGCCTGCCTTCGCTCTGTCCTGCGGCCCTGCTGGTAAGCGTCTCCATCAGTCGACGCGCCGCGTCGTGCGCATCTCCGTGCTCGGGCTTCGCGTGCTCCGATTCGGCCTGCTCGACAGCATCCGGCTCGGGCTGACGAGGTTCCGGGGGCCAGTACGCCGGCTGCTCCGGCACGACCGCGCGGGCCCCAACCGGATCGGGGCCCTGCGGCACCGGCTCGTGCGGTGCGGGCCGAGATGGACCGCTCGAACGCGGAGGCGCCTCGACGTCGCCCGCGAGCACCGGGTACTCCGCGAGCAACCGGACCCGCGCGTTGTGCACGGCCGCGCGCCAGCGCCGGTCGGCGGCGTATGCGCCCCGCAGCGCGCGAAGCGCTTCGGGGAACTCCGCTCCTCGTTCGTGCACATGGGACAGGGCGTTCAGCGCCTCAGCGAGCAGCCCGTCCAGCTTGTGCCGCTCCGAGATGGCCGCGGTGTCGTTGAGCGTCCGCACCGCTGCCCCGTGGTTGCCGTCCGGCAGGTGCACGCGCGTCGCCATCGCGAGCCCCAGCCAACCGACCGGCCCGGCCGCCGCGGCGCGAACCGGCTGCGCCAGCACGGCTTCCGTCGCCTGGACGGCCTCCGGACGGCGCCCCAGCTCCAGTAACGACTGCACCCGCTCCAGGACGAGACGGGTCCGGATCTCCCCGCTGTCCGCGGCCGGATCGCCGAGCTGCCTGAGCAGCGCAAGACCGGCGTCGGCCTCGGCGACGGCCTCGCCGAACTCGCCCAGCCTGCGGTGATGCCCCGCTCGCGCAGCGCGAACCCGAGCTTTGAGCAGCCGGGCGGTGTCCCGGCTGAGGCCGCACGTCTCGTACAGCCGCTCGGCCTCGTCGAGCGCCTCGGAGCGCTGTCCGTCCTGCTGGTGCGCGGGCAGCGACGCGGCCAACGCCAGCAGGGCGTGCGCTCGCACTTCGGGCTCGATCCGCTCCTGCTCCAGCACCGGGTCCAGCACCCGGACCGAGACCTCGCAGTTTCCCGCGCTGCGCGCGCACCACGCCAGCTCGACCCGCAGCTCCGCCACGACCTCGGCGTCACCCGCGGCCTCCGCGTCGCGGACCGCCGCGAGCGCCCGGACGGTTGCCGGGACGCCCCGGCCCAGCCGGTTCGAGGCGAACAACGCGAGAGCCTCGGCTCTCAGGCGAGCCGCCTGGTCACCGGTGCGCCTGGCGAGCGCGACCGCACGATCACTGAGCACCAATGCCAACTCGGGTACTCTCCACCGCATCTGCCGTGCGGGTTCGAGCAATCCCTGTGCCGAGCTTGTGTTCGGTGAAGCGGGCACGCTCGCCAAAGCGCCTCCGTTCAGCCCCTGGTCAGCTTGCGATGCGTCACTCGGTGCGGACGGGCCGCCTCCGCGCCCATCCTCTCGATCTTATTCGCTTCGTAGCCCTCGAAGTTGCCTTCGAACCAGAACCACTTCGCCGGGTCCTCGTCGTCGCCCTCCCACGCGAGGATGTGGGTGGCGACGCGGTCCAGGAACCAGCGGTCGTGGGAGATCACCACAGCGCAGCCCGGGAACTGTTCGAGCGCGTTCTCCAGCGAGCTCAACGTCTCCACGTCGAGGTCGTTCGTCGGCTCGTCCAGCAGGATCAGGTTGCCGCCCTCCTTGAGCGTCAACGCCAGGTTCAGGCGGTTGCGCTCACCACCGGAGAGCACCCCGGCCGGCTTCTGCTGGTCCGGGCCCTTGAACCCGAAGGCGCTGACGTAGGCGCGCGACGGCATCTCGACCTGGCCGACCTGGATGTAGTCCAGCCCGTCGGACACGATCTCCCAGACGTTCTTGGCGGCGTCGATGTTCGCCCGGTTCTGGTCCACGTAGGACAGCTTGACGGTTTCGCCGACCTTGACCGTGCCGGCGTCCGGCTGCTCCAGGCCCACGATGGTCTTGAACAGCGTCGTCTTGCCGACCCCGTTCGGGCCGATGACGCCCACGATGCCGTTGCGCGGCAGCGTGAACGACAGGCCGTCGATGAGGAGGTTGTCGCCGAAGCCCTTCTTCAGCTTCTCGACGTCGACGACGACGTTGCCCAGGCGCGGGCCCGGCGGGATCTGGATCTCCTCGAAGTCGAGCTTGCGAGTGCGCTCGGCCTCCGCGGCCATCTCCTCGTAGCGGCCCAGTCGGGAACGCGACTTGGTCTGGCGTGCCTTGGCGTTGGAGCGGACCCACTCCAGCTCGTCCTTCAGGCGCTTCTGCAGCTTCGCGTCGCGCTTGCCCTGCACGGCGAGCCGCTCGGCCTTCTTCTCCAGATAGGTCGAGTAGTTGCCCTCGTACGGGTAGGTGCGGCCGCGGTCCAACTCCAGGATCCAGCCGGCGACGTTGTCCAGGAAGTACCGGTCGTGGGTGACGGCGAGGACGGCGCCCGGGTAGGTGGCCAGGTGCTGTTCCAGCCAGAGCACGCTCTCGGCGTCCAGGTGGTTGGTCGGCTCGTCGAGCAGCAACAGGTCGGGCTTGCTCAGCAGGAGCTTGCACAGGGCGACGCGGCGGCGCTCACCACCGGAGAGGTTCTTGACCTCCGCGTCCGGCGGCGGACACCGCAGGGCGTCCATCGCCTGCTCCAGCTGGGAGTCCAGTTCCCACGCGTCCGCGTGGTCCAGGTCCTCCTGGAGCCTGCCCATCTCTTCCATGAGCTCGTCGGAGTAGTCGGTCGCGAGCAGCTCGGCGATCTCGTTGAAGCGGTTGAGCTTCTGCTTGATCTCCCCGACGCCCTCCTCGACATTGCCGAGGACCGTCTTCTCCTCGTTGAGCGGAGGCTCCTGCTGCTGGATGCCGACGGTGTAGCCCGGCGTGAGGAACGCTTCACCGTTGTTCGGCTGGTCGAGTCCCGCCATGATGCGCAGCACGGTCGACTTGCCAGCCCCGTTCGGCCCGACGACGCCGATCTTGGCGCCCGGGTAGAACTGGATGGTCGCGTTGTCGAGGATGACCTTGTCACCATGCGTCTTGCGCACGTTTTTCATGGTGTAAATGAACTCGGCCATGCCATGAATCGTAGTTGCGCCCCGTGGCGGACCGCGCACGCGGTCCCCCAGCACCTCGCCGGCGGCGCCCGGCCGCCCCGCACCGGCGGTTATCACCTCCTCGGAACCGAAATCCGCAATGGCCGGGAAGAAAGATCGCGATCAACCGCCGGGCAGCGAGACGAGCCCGCGGTCCACCTCCGACCACGGCCGGGGCACGCCCGGCGCCTCCGGTGGCGAGGCCCGCGCCAGGTCTAGGCCGACCGCGGTGGCTTCCAGCTCGACGACGGCGCGCCACTGCCCGCCCGCCTCGTACTCGCGGGTGCGCAACCGCCCGGTCGCCACCACCGGATCGCCCTTGCCCAACGCCGCGGCGACCCCGTCGGCCAGCCGCTTCCAGCAGTTCACCGTCGCGAGGAACCGGTCGCCGTCCACCCATGCCCCGGTGCCCTGGTCGAACCGGCGGGAGGTCGCCGCCACCCGGAAGCTCACCACTCGGTTGCCGTTCTGCGTCTCCCGCGCGACGGGCTCGGTGATGACGTAGCCCACCACCGTCACCTGGGTCTCGAACATCTCTGCCGCTCCTCTCGGTCCTGCGCGGCCGACTTCCGGCCCGCGAACCAAGACTGCCCGAAGATCGTCACGCAGCGCGACCGATTTACCGCGTTCCGTGACAACTCCGGCCTATCGGCCAGGTCAACTACGCCGAGGGGTGTCCTTGTCGGAGAGCTGCTTGAGCATTTCGTTGTAGGCGGCCAGATCCGCATCGCCGTCCGCATCGGCCTTCCGGTCGATTCTCCGGGCGGCCCGGGAGTCCGCGCGGGACCACTGGATCAGCAGCGCCAGCATCACCACGACCAGCGGCACCTCGCCCGACGCCCATGCCAGCCCGCCGCCGAGCCGCTGGTCGGCGAGCAGATCGGTCATCCAGGGCAGGTCCAGGCCGCGGTAGAAGCTCGCCCCGATGACGGTCTGCGACATCATCAGCGCGATCCCGAAGAACGCGTGGAACGGCATGGAGGCGAAGACGAGGCCGACCTTGCCCAGCGCGGGCAGCGGGCGCGGCGCCGGATCGATGCCGATCACCGGCCAGTAGAAGATGTAGCCAACCAGCAGGAAGTGCGCGTTCATCGCCAGGTGCGCCCAGTGCTCGGTCAGCGCCACGTCGAACAGGCCGGTGAAGTACAGCGCGTAGAAGGACCCGACGAACAGGGCCAACGCGACAAGCGGGTTGGTCAGCAGCCGCGTCACCGGCGAGTGCACGAAGGCCAGCAGCCACTCGCGCGGCCCCGGCGGCTGCGACTTCCCGGCGGGCTTGAACACCCGCAGCGCCAGCGAGGTCGGGCCGGCCATCACCAGGAAGACCGGCGCCAGCATGGACATCAGCATGTGCTGGCCCATGTGCACGCTGAACACGGCGGGCGCGTACTTGCCGATCCCCGACGAGGTGGCCACCAGGATCGTCGCGCAGCCGCACAGCCAGGCGATGGTCCGGCCGACCGGCCAGGCGTCGCCGCGCTTGCGCAGCCGGTGGACGCCCACCAGGTACAGCGCGGCCAGGGTCAGCGCGAGCGTGCCGTAGACCAGGTCGAACCGGCCGTCGAACAGCAGGCGGAGGAACGTCGGCGGCTCGTCGAGCGGATAGCCGATCAGCAGCTCGGTCCGGCCGGGCACCTCCTTGGCCCCGTCCGGCGGCGGCGTGCGCCCGAGCGCGACGGCGATGCCGATCGTGGCGAACATGACCAGCACCTCGCCCGCGCCCAACCGCAGCAGCGCCGACCTGCCGGCCCCCTCGTCCAGCCGCTGCACGACGCTGCGGCGCTGGAAGAAGCCGAACACGCCGAGCGCCACCAGGCCGACGGTCTTGAGCACCAGCAGCACGCCGTAGGTGGAGGTGAACAGCTGCTCCGGCGAAACCCGGACCAGCGAGTTGATCACGCCGGACAGCGCCATGGCCGCCCAGCAGACCAGGGCGACCAGCGAGAACCGCCTGGCCACCAGCGGCAGGTGGGCGCCGCCGCGGGCGGCGTGCGCCAGCAGCGCCACCAGGCCGCCGACCCAGATGACCGCCCCGAACAGGTGGAAGAGCAGGCTGTTGGTCGCGATGTCGTGCGCGCCACCGCTGGCCGAGTGGCCGGTGGCGATCACCGGGAACAGCCCGGCGAGCCCCAGGCCGAAGGTCACCACGGTCCAGCCCCAGGACAGCACCACCCGGCAGGCCAGCGCGACCACGAACGCGAACAGCGCGGTCAGCGCCCATGCCTTGGCTTCTTCCAGGGCATCGACGAGGCCGAACAGCACCTCGGCGCTGAGCACATCGGACACCGGGCGTCCGGTGGCGTCGGCGGCGATGAACGGCACCATCAGCGCCGCGCCCAGGCACCAGACGGCCGCCGCCCAGCCGGCGGTCCGCACGGCCGCGTACCCATCGGCGGCCAGCGCGCCCGAGCGCTTCGCCGGGATCCCGAACGCCGCCAGCAGCAACGAGCCGATGCACACCACCGCACCGGACTCCGCCAGCACCCGGACCACCGGCAACCCGTACTTCGTGACCGGCCCGGGATCGGGCAGGCCGAGCAGGGCGTATGAGGCACCGGCGGAAAGCGTGGTGAGCGCGGCGGCGATCAGGGCCGCCAGCACCCCGGCGGTGACGACCAGCACGCCCACCGCGCTGGCCGTGCCGCGCCGTTCCGGTGCTGGTACGGGGGTTTCGGATGGCACACACCGAGCGTAACGGCCGACGCGTGGCGGCCACGCCGCAGGATGGCGCGCGGGAACGTGGTCTGCCGCACCCGCGGGCCGCTACGGTAACCGCGTGACCATTGTCCGTCGCTGTGCGTTCCTGCTGCCGATGTTGCTGCTGTTCGCGGCGACCGCCTGCGCCGCGCAGGTTTCCGGCGAGCCGGTACCGGCAGCGGGGTTCTACGACGCCACGACGCCGCCTCCGCAACCGCCGTCGGCCGCCGTGACCCAAGTGCGCATCGCCACCCCGCGCAACATCGAGGGGATCGACGCCTGCGGTCTGCTGACGCCGGTGGACCTCGCGGAGGTCGGCGGCCCGGTGGGACCGCCGCACGCGAACAACCCGATCGCGGGCGCCTGCGCCCACCTGCTGGCCAGCGGCCCGGAGAACACCGCCGCGGCCGGCTTCTACGAACCCTTCGACGCCGCCTTCCGCCGCCAACCGCGAGGCGTGCCCAGCGACATCGAGGGGCATACGAGCTTGTTGTACTGCGAACTGGTGAGCAACCACCAGACCTGCACCGCGGCCACCGCGATCCGGTCCGACCGGACGCTGCTGACGATGCTCTCGATGCAGGGCGCCTCCGCGGCCGATACCGCTGACCAGCTGTTCCGGCTCACCGCGGCCGCCCTGCACAAGCTGCCGCCCGCCTGATCGGGTCGCGTTCGGCAGTCGATCAGCTTGCCGTTAGGTACCGGCTCGGCAACGGTGCGGCGTCAGTCCCACACCTGCCCCCGCGTACGGCTACCCTGCTTGCTGCAGCTCAGGCGAGCCGCAGCCCGATCGGCCCCCATAGCTCAGCTGGATAGAGCAAAGGACTTCTAATCCTTAGGTCGCAGGTTCGAGTCCTGCTGGGGGCGCAACGGCGCAGGTGTGCGTGACGGGGGTTGCTCCGGTTCAAGATCAACCCCCACTTTATCCCCCATCTTCGCTTCAGCCGCCCGTTCGCAGGTTCGAGCCCCTGCTGGGGAAGGCGCGGATCTTCCTCCGGACCCGCCAAGGGATCAGCGGACCGGTTCGAGTTCTTCCTTGCCGTCGGCTCCGATGACGATGTTCCCGGCCGAGACCGCACGAAGTCCCAGATCAGGTGTCCGGCTCGCGGTGCGCCAGACCAGCGCCCAGCGCGCCAACGCGGCGCCGCGGATCGAGGCGAAGGCGATGTCGGGCCGGGCGAAGGACACGGCTTCGCCGGAGGCGAGGGCCGGGATCAGGGGCGGCGAAGTGCGGTTCCTCGCCGGGGCGCGGAAGATCTCGGTCTCGCGCAGCTCCACGCCCGGCCTCGTTCTCCCACCCATCGGTTCGGCGAAATGCGCCCTGGTCGTATTCGGCGTTGTCGCTGGCAGATCCGCTGAAGTCCGCGGCACCGCCACCGCTGGAGCGGGCGTGTCCGGATTGGGAAGTTCCTCGCGCGGAAACGCCTACGTCGTAGGGGCAACACCGCGGAGGAGGGCAGTCGTGTGACGCACGACCATTCGGATCGACTGGGCGGGATCGCGTTGTCCGTGACGCGGATCGTCGTGTCGTTCATGTTCATGCTGCACGGTGTGGCCGGCCTGTTCGGCGTGCTGGGCGCGCCGTACGCCGCGCCGCTGTTCGCTTGGCCGTCCTGGTGGGCGGGGGTCATCCAGTTCGTCGGCGGCGGCCTGGTCCTGCTCGGGCTCTTCACCAGGCCGGCCGCGCTGGTCTGCTCGGGCGCGATGGCCTTCGCGTACTTCTCCGTGCACCAGCCCCGGGGCCTGCTCCCCATCCAGAACGCCGGCGTTCCGGCCGCGCTCTACGCCTGGTTCTTCCTGCTGATCGCCGCGCTCGGTGCCGGACCGTTCGCGCTCGATGCGTTGTTCCGCCGAGTCCCGCGCACACCCGAGCACGCGGCGCGCTCGGACTGAGCTCGTCAGGCGTTGACGCCGGTGAGGGCGAAGAACTCCTGCCGGGAGCGCGCGTCCTGCCGCAGTGTGCCCAGCAGCGTCGAGGTCACGGTGTTGGAGCCGGTGGCCTGCACGCCGCGCAGGGTCATGCAGGTGTGCTCGGCTTCGATCACGACGCCGACGCCCTTGGGGTCGAGCTGCTCGCACAGCCAGTCGGCGACCTGCTTGGTCAGCCGCTCCTGGACCTGCGGGCGGCAGGCGAAGTGCTCGACGATCCGCGCCAGCTTGGACAGCCCGAGGATCCGGTCGCCCGGCAGGTAGCCGACGTGCGCGACGCCGACGAACGGCAGCAGGTGGTGCTCGCAGACCGAGCGCACCGGGATCGACCGCGCGAGCACGAGCTCGTCGTACTGCTCCTCGTTCGGGAAGGTCGTCAGGTCGAACGGCCGCGGCGAGAACAGCTCCGCGTACGCGCGGGCCATGCGGCCCGGCGTGCCGACCAGGCTCTCGGAGTCCGTGGAGATCCCCAGCGCCCGCAGCAGGTCGCCGGCGGCCTTCTCGGCGGCGGCGAGGTCGATCTCGCCATCGGGCTCGTGGACGACGTGCGGGGACAGGGCGGACATCGGGCGTTCCTCCGGTCGGTTGTGCCAGGCCGGACCTGGTTTCACCAATGAACGTTAGTCTTATTCCGGAAGCCGGGTCAATGCAGCAGCATGTCGATGTTCCGGTGCGATTTCGGACACCGCATTGGGCGCGGGAAGCGTTACCGTTAGGACATGGTGCCCAGCGACGAGCCGGTGGCGGGCTCGATGGCGGCGATCGCCGTGTTGGCGGACGACCTGCGACGCGGGATGTACGAGTTCATCCGTCGCGCCCGGCGGCCGATCGGCCGGGACGAGGCCGCCGCCGCGGTCGGCATCTCCCGCAAGCTCGCCGCCTTCCACCTGGACAAGCTCGTCGACGCGGGGCTGCTGTGCGCGCGGTTCGAGCCGGTGGGCGGCATCCGCAAGGTCGGCCGCACGCCGAAGGTCTACGAGCCCACCGATGCCCACATCGGGGTGAGCATCCCGCCGCGGCGCCCCGACCTGCTGGCCGACATCCTGCTCGACGCGGTGCTCTCCGAGGGCGATCAGGAGACCGCGATCGAGGCGGCGATGCGCACCGCGCGCGAACGCGGGCACCGCCTGGGCACCGAGGAGCGCATCCGCAGCCGCCCCGGCCGGCTCGGCGCCGAACGCGCGCTGACCAGGACCGAGGACGTGCTGGCCCGCTACGGCTTCGAACCGGACCGGGAGACGCCGACCTGCGTCCGGCTGCGCAACTGCCCGTTCCACCCGTTGACCGCCAGGTCGCCGGAGCTGGTGTGCGGGCTCAACCACGCCTTCCTGCGGGGATTCCTCGCCGGCCTGGAGGCCCGGTCCGTGGAGGCGATGCTCGAACCGCGGCCCGGGGAGTGCTGCGTCGCGTTGCGCAGCACCTGAGGGTTCACCAGCGGGCGCGAGACTGGGGGTGCGCCCGCTGATGAACGGCTCAGCTCACGGACACCGGCTCCTTCACCTCGGGTTCGGCGACCTCCCGCCGGAAGGGCGCCGTGAGGGTCGGCAGGATGTAGCGGCGGTTGCGGATGATCGCGGCGATCGCGATCACGGCGTAGATGCCGCACAGGACGTAGCGAGCGGTCTGGCCGGGCAGCGCGAACTGCGCCGCGAACAACGCGAGCAGCGTCCACGCCGCCCAGCGCGGAAAGCGCAACGCCAGCAACGCGGCCACGCCGAGCACCGTTTGCGTCGCGGTGAGCAGGAACTCCTCCACCTGGCGGGCGTCGAGGTGCAGTGCCGTCCCGCCGCCGCCGAGCAGGTAGGCCACCGGCAGGCTGCCCACCAGCAGGGTCCACTGGTTGACCTTGCTGGAGATCAGCGTCCCGATGGCGGCGGCGCCCTTGCCGCGGACGGCGAAGAGGATCGCCACGATGAACTCGGGCGCCTCCGAGGCCAGCGGCGCGAGCCACTGCACCAGCAGGAACTGGTCGATGCCCAGTTGGGTGCCGGTTTCGATCAGCGAGTGGGCGAACGGTTCGGCGCAGGCGACGATCACCGCGGCGGAGAACACGAACAGCGCGATCACCAGCGGCCGGCGGACGTGCTTGGGCAGCCCGCCGATGGTGGCCGCGGTGCCGACCAGATCGGGTTCTTCGGCCTCGGCGCGCGACACCTTCCACAGGTAGAACACGAAGAAGCCGAGCAGCGCGAACCCGAGCAGCAGGGAGATCTGCCCGGTCGCGGGCACCACGAAGGCGACCACCGAGGCGATCGCGAGGAACCCGAGCTCCACCCGGTTGCCGGACTCCAGGGTCAGCTCCCGCACGGTCTTGCCGGTGCGCCGCTTGGCCAGCGCGAGCGCCACGATCACCACCAGCGACCAGCCCAGGCCGAGCAGCAGCCGGTTGGAGCCGGTCATGTTCGCCGCGGCGTAGGCGACGTAGGTGGGATCGCTGCCCGCGGTGTAGGCGAAGAAGAGGTCGACCGCGTACTCGGGCAGCACGGCGATCACGGCGAGGATGGCGATCGCTAGGCCGCCGGAGATGTCGACCTGCGCCGCCTCCGCGGCCCAGGCCAGGACGAACGACGAGGCGACGACGGCCATGCCGAACAGCAGCAGGCCGAGCACCGGGCTCACCGGCAGCCCGGCGAACCGGATGATCAACGCGGGCACCGCCAGCGCTCCGCAGAGCGCGAGCGGACGCAGCAACTTGGTGGACATCGAGCACCTTCCCGGACCACGGCCTGCCTCGGCCGGGACGTCCAGGGGGTCTCGGCCAGGCACAGATCAGCTGGCCGAAGGTCTCGTCCACCCGCATCGCGGGCGCCACCGCCGGAGACGGATCTCAGCGTGTCGACGGTGGTCTTGCGGACTACTCCCCTTCGGAACGAGGACCACCCTCGCAGTCATTTCGTAGTTTTCGCAACCAACGAAGTGTTTGCGCGGCGGCCACCCCGGGGTTGTGCGATGCGGAAGAATCGAACTCGCCATGCCGAAAAATCCCGCGCTGCCCACCGCAGAACCCGGCCTGCCCAGGCAGGAGGCCGAACCGACCGAGGCCCAGCTGGCCGCCGCAGCGGCGACGTTCGCCCTGCTCGCCAGCCCGCCGCGGCTCCACCTCGTGTGGTTGATCACACACGGCTCGTACGACGTCGGCACGCTGGCGAAGCGGGTCGGCATCAGCATCGCGACGGTCAGCCAGCACCTGAGCAAGCTCCGGCTGGCGGGCGTCATCACGGCCCGCCGCGACGGCCGCCGCCACCTCTACACCGTCGACGACCCGCACGTCGTGGCGCTGGTGGACCAGATCTTCGACCACATCGCCCCGGACGGAACCCTCGCCCCGGACCCGCCGCGGGAGCGCTGAACCGGCCCCGAGGCATAAGCAGGGCTTATGCCCACCTCGGGAATCGGCCCCTACTCGGGCCCGGCGGCCGGAGGTTTGATGCCTGCTATCCCTACGAGGAGGTAGCGCGATGGCATCACCCCCGGACACGGCATCGGCGGAGCACGTGGTTCCCGCCGAGCGGCACCGGTCCATCTGGTCGGTCCGGATCGGCGTCATCCCGCTGCCGTTCTACGCGCTGCTGGTCGTCGTGCTCGCGGTGCTCGCCTGGCAGGACGACCTGAAGGCCGACATCCCGACGATGGCCGCGCTGCTCGGCGTCTGCAGCTACACCTGCTACGAGGTCGGCAGGCGCATTCCCGGCTTCCGCTCGATCGGCGGGCCCGTCATCCTGGTGACCTTCCTGCCCGCATTCCTCGTCGCCGCGGAGTGGATCCCCGCCGACCTGGCCAAGAGCATCTCGACGTTCTACAAGTCCACGAACTTCCTGTACGTGTTCATCGCCGGGATCATCGTCGGCTCCATCCTGAGCATGAACCGCACCGTGCTGATCAGGGGCTTCCTCAAGATCTTCGTGCCGCTGGCCGCGGGTTCGGTGGCCGCGCTGGTGGTCGGTTCGCTGGTCGGCTGGGCGATCACCGGCGACCTGCACCGCACCGTCTTCTTCATCGTCGTGCCGGTGATGGGCGGCGGCCTCGGCGAGGGCGCCATCCCGCTGACCCTCGGCTACTCGCAATCCGGCGCGGGACCGGCGGAAACGCTGCTGGCGCAGGTGCTTCCGGTGGTGCTGCTGGCCAATGTCTGCGCGATCGTCTTCTCCAGCGTGCTGTCCATGATCGGGCAGCGCTTCCCGCGGACCACCGGCTTCGGCAAGATCCAGCCCGCCGAGGGCGACGGGCTCGACGTCGCCGCGAGCGAGCAGCCCGCGTTCGACATCCGGCAGCTGGCGGCCGCCGGGTTCATGGCCGTCGCGCTGTACCTGCTCGGCGAGGCCACGCACGCGCTGTTCGGCTGGCCGGCGCCGATCGTGATGCTGGTCGCCGCGATCGCGCTGAAGCTGACCCGCTGGCTGCCGCGCAGCCTGGAGCACCACTCCGGCCTGGTCTACGGCTTCATGTCGACCGCCGTGACCTACCCGCTGCTGTTCGCCATCGGGGTGTCGTCCACGCCGTGGAACGAGCTGCTCAAGGCGTTCACCGTCGGCACCGTGGTCACCATCGTCGCCACCGTGATCACCATGATGGCCACGGCATTCCTGGTGGGCCGGTGGATCGGCATGTACCCGGTGGACACCGCGATCGTCGTCGGCACCCACACCGGCATGGGCGGCACCGGCGACGTCGCGATCCTCAGCGCCACCCGCCGGATGGCCCTGATGCCGTTCGCGCAGATCGCGACGCGCATCGGCGGCGCGATCACGGTGACCATCGCGCTCATCGCGCACGCCAACCTGTCCTGAGAGGTGGAAAGCCAGTGCAACCCCTCCGCGGCGTGACCGTGGTGGCCCTCGAACAGGCCATCGCCGCGCCTTATGCCAGCAGGCAGCTCGCGGACCTCGGCGCGCGGGTGATCAAGGTCGAGCGGCCGGGGGCCGGCGACTTCGCGCGCCAGTACGACTCCCGCGTCAACGGGTTGAGCTCGCACTTCGTGTGGGTCAACCGCAGCAAGGAATCGCTGACGCTCGACATCAAGGACCCGCGCGGCATGGCGGTGCTGCGGCAGCTGCTCGGCACCGCGGACGTGTTCATCCAGAACCTCGCCCCGGGCGCAGCGGCCCGCATGGGCCTCGGCGCCGACGAGCTGCAGGCCGGCAACCCCGGGCTGGTCGTGTGCGACATCTCCGGCTACGGCAGCGGCGGACCGTACGAGTCGATGAAGGCCTACGACCTGATGGTGCAGAGCGAGGCCGGGCTGCTGTCGGTGACCGGTTCCGGCGAGGACATGGCCAAGGTCGGCATCTCCGTCTCCGACATCTCCGCCGGGATGTACGCCTACAGCTCGATCCTCGCGGCGCTGCTGGAACGCGCGAACACCGGCAGGGGCGCGCACATCGACGTGTCGATGCTGGAATCCACGGTCGAGTGGATGGGTTTCCCGCTCTACTACACCTACGACGGCGCCCAGCCGCCGCCGCGCGCGGGCGCGGCGCACGCCACGATCTACCCGTACGGCCCGTTCACCGCGGGCGACGGCAAGGTCATCATGATGAGCATCCAGAACGAGCGGGAATGGCGGGCGTTCTGCGACCGGTTCCTCGGCAGGCCGGAGCTCGCCGAAGATCCCGGCTACGCGGGCAACGCCAACCGCAACGCCAACCGCGAGGAGCTGGGCCGGATCATCGCCGCCCGCTTCGCGGCCCTGACCGGCGACGAGGCGACCGCGCTGCTGACCGCCGTGCCGGTGGCCTGCGCTCGGGTCAACACCCTCGCCGACGTGTGGGAGCACCCGCAGCTGGCGGCGCGCGGCCGGTGGCACGAGGTGCAGACGCCGCGCGGCCCGGTGCCCGCGCTGGCGCCTCCCGGGCCGGTCGATCCCGCGCCGCGGATGGATCCGATCCCGGACGTCGGCGAGCACACCAGGAAGATCTTGGCCGAGCTCGGCCATGGCGAGTCCGATGTGGACGAGCTCGTTCGAGATGGGGTGGTGTGATGGAGAACGCGGTCACCTGGCTGTTCGTGCCCGGGTCGCGTCCGGAGCGGTTCGCCAAGGCCGTCGGCGCGGGGGCGGATGCCATCATCGTCGACCTGGAGGACGCGGTCCCGGCGGACGCCAAGGCATCGGCGCGGGAGAACCTGCGCACCGCGTGGCCGATCGGCTCCGGCGTGGCGGTGCGCATCAATGCGCGCAGCAGCCCGGAATTCGACGCCGACGTGCAGCTCTGCCGGGAGCTCGGCCCCGACGCGATCGTCCTGCCGAAGACCGAGAGCGCGGAGGACGTGCGGGTGACGGCCGAGGCCACCGGCCGGCCGGTGCTCGGGCTCGTCGAAACCGCGCGTGGATTCGTGAACCTCGGCGAGATCTGCGCGGCTCCCGGCCTGGCCCGGCTGGTGTTCGGGAGCATCGACCTGGCGCTGGACCTCGGCGTGACGGCCGACGCGGCGCTGGACGCCTCGCGGGCGGATCTGGTCCGCTGGTCCGCGGCGAGCGGGCTGCCCGCGCCGGTCGACGGTGTCACGCCGTCGATCAGCGACACCGACGTAATCGAGCGGGATTCGCGCCGCGCCAAGGAATGGGGCTTCGGCGCGAAGCTGTGCATCCACCCCGCGCAGCTACCGATCGTCCGCGACGCCATGCGCCCGAGCGCAGAGGAGATCGCGTGGGCGCGACGCGTGGTCGACGCGGACGAGCAGGCGAACGGCGCGGCGGTGTCGCTGGACGGCGCGATGATCGACCGGCCCGTGGTCGAGCGCGCCCGGCGGTTGCTGCGCGCGGCGGAGTAGCCGCGCGGAGATCGGTTCGGCGGTTTCGCGCGAAACCGGCGTTCCCCATGAGGGCGGGTGGCGGTTTCGCGCGAAACCGGCGTTCCGGGACGGGGCGGGCGGAGCGTGGTTGAATCCCGGACGAGTGGACAGGCAGCGGGAACGGGGGCGACGTGGACATCGCTCACCTGCGCGACTTCATCACCGTCGTCGACTCCGGCAGCCTCACCCGCGCCGCCGGCCGGCTCTACGTCTCGCAACCGGCGCTGAGCCAGCGGATCGCCCACCTGGAGGCCGAGCTCGGCGTCCGGTTGCTGGAGCGCGGGCCGCGCGGCGTGACGCCCACCGCCGCCGGCCGCGCCCTCTACCGCGACGCGCAGCGGCTGGTGCGGCAGTTCGACCGGATCGCCGGCGACGTGCTCAGCGGCGACCAGATCCACGGCCCGGTCGCCGTCGGACTGCCGACGACCGTCTCGGTGCGCCTGGCGCCGGCGCTGTTCTCCTGGACGAAGGCGCACCACCCCGGCATCCACCTCCAGCTGTTCGAGTCGATGAGCGGCTACATCCAGGAACTGCTCACCCTCGGCCGCCTCGACCTGGCGGTGCTCTACCGCGACGACGACACCGTCCGGCCGGCCGAAACCCCGCTGTACTCGGAAGACCTCTTCCTCATCGGGCAGCCGAAACCGCCCGCCGCCGACGAGGACGAGATCCGGCTGGTGGACCTGCACGACACGCCGCTGGTGGTGCCCGGCGGCCGCAGCAACCTGCGGGCGCTGATCGACCGGGCGTTCGCCGCGCAGGGCCTGGTGCCGTCGATCGTCGCGGACGTGGACTCGCTGGGCTCGATGATCCGCATCGCGGCCGGCGGCGAGGCGTGCACGATCCTGCCGCTGTCGAGCGTCGCGGACCAGGAGAACCACCGGGAGCTCGGCGTTCGGCGAATCCGCAACCCGGTCATCACGCGCAGCGTCGCGGTCTGCAATGCCGTCGAGTACTACCCGGCCCGGGACGCGGTGGCCGCGGTGCAGGAGGGCATCACGGTGGTGACGCGGCAGATGGCCGCCGCCGGTGAGTGGCCCGGGATCCGGCTCGCCTAGCGCTTTTCCGCGCGCCCGTCTGGCAATCTGTTCGGGTGCTGGAGATCGCGGACAAGCTGGGCTCGGTGCTCTCGGCCCTGATCGGGGTCGTCGGGCTGGCCCTGACCGTGCACGGGCTTCGGCTGCAACGCCGCGCGACGCGGCCGACCGCTCCCCCGCCGATCGCGAACGCCCCGCTTCCGCCAGACCCGACCGGCCCGCCGCCGACCGGCCCGACCCGGCTGGAAGTCCCGGACCGCTCGGCCTGGGTGCCACCGTCGGAACACCTGCCGCCCGGCTCATCCTGGCCGGCGCCCGGCTTCGGCCACCCGCCGCAGATGCAGCAGCCGCACCTCCCGAGGCAGGCGGCGCCGCGCCGAACGGTCCTGGTCACCGGCCTGGTCCTGCTCGCCGTCGCGATCGCGCTCGGCGTCGCCACCTGGATCCGGTAGCGATTCCGGCTGGCCAGCGAGATCATCGGCGGCCCCGCATGGGCTTGCACCGTTCAGGGCTTGCGGGCTACTCCACCGAGGAGGTTGTGCTCCGCGTCGGAGGGTTCCTTCAGGCGGGGGCCGTCGGGCCACCAGTCGAACAGGTACGTCAGGCCCGGTTCGATCATTTCCAGACCGTCGAACAGCGCTTCGATCTCGTGGCGCTTCCGGTAGAAGCAGGTGCCCATCATCGCTTTGAACGCGGCTTGGGCCTCTTCCGCCAGCCTGGCCCGGGATGTGCCGTCGTCCGGGTCGTAGAGGTGCGAGATCGCGAGGAACGAGCCCGGGGCCAGGGCGTCGACGTAGGTCGACATGATGCCGGCCGGATCCCGGTCGGTCGCCACGTGGTGCAGGGTGTTGCCCTGGATCAGTGCCACCGGGCGGCTCAGGTCCAGGTACTTGGTCACCACCGGGTTCTGGAGGATCTCCGCGGGGTTTCGCATGTCCCCGAACTCGAAGTGCGTGTACTCGTTGTCGACCAGCAGCGCTCGGCCGTGCGCGACGACCGACGGGTCGATGTCGAAGTAGACCACCCGCGCCTCGGGGTTGATGCGCTGCGCCGCCTGGTGGGTGTTCTCCGCGCTCGGCAGGCCCGAGCCCAGGTCGAGGAACTGGTCGATGCCGGCCGGCCCCGCGAGGTAGCGGACCACCCGGATCAGCCAGCCCCGGCACTGCTTCCCGACCTGCACCGCGTCCGGAGCGATCTGCAGGATCTGCTGCAGGACCTCGCGGTCCACCTCGAAATTGTCCTTGCCGCCGATGAAAGCGTCGTACACCCGCGCGATGCTCGGCTTGGAAGTGTCGATCTGCGGCCTGTCAACAGATGCCATGGTCGAATCCACTCGGTCCTCGTGGTGTTGATCACGACAGGGTAGGCCCGTTCGGGCAATTCCCATGGCGTTTCGGGAGAAATCCTGTTCGGGGTACGACCTGGCGGTGAAGGGCCGGTCCAGTTGCAGTCCCTCGCTCGGCAAAGGCGGGGCGGCGGCCGGCCAGCCGTCATGGGCCGACGGGGTCTGCGCGTGTGCTGCGGGAGGCAGGATCGAAGAAGGCGGCGTGACGCAGGTGTTCGGCGAGCGAGGCGACGGCCGTCGAGGCGGCATGGTCCTTGACGCCCCAGGCCAGCAAATGGTGGCGGCGAGCCCAGGGATCTTGCAGTTCGCACACCTCGAGCGGCTGGTGGGGGTCGATGGCGGGACGCGGTACGACGGCGAGCCCGACTCCGGCGGCGGCGAGGGCGACGAGGACGTTGAGATTGGCGACGGTGGTGCGGTAGCGCACCACCGGGGCGTGTGGCGCGAGGTGCTTCTCGATCCAACGGCGCAGCGAGGAGTCGGCGTTGAGTCCGATCAGAGGGTGTTCGGCGACCTCGCCGTAGGTCAGCGCGGTCCGCTCGGCGAGGATTCCGCCGGCCTGGCCGATCACGACGAGGGAGTCGTCGCCGAGGGGCTCCATGTGCAGACCGCAGTCACGGGCCTCGCCGTCGAGGACCACGCCCAGGTCCGCCTCGCCGTCGGCGAGCATCCGCACGGTCTGCGGGGTGCGGCTCTCGGACACCGTGACGTCGACGTCCGGGTGTGCTCGGAGGAACGAGACCAGGGCCCTCGGCACGAGCCGGTGCATCGCGGAGCCGCCGCCCAGCAGCGTCAGGGGAGCGGCGGGAGACCGGGTATAGCTCGCGACGGCACTTTCGAGTCGCGCGGTCTGCGCGAGCACGTCCCGCGCGTGGCGGGCCAGGGTCGTCCCGGCCGGTGTCGGCCGCACGCCCCGCCGGCCGCGGATCAGCAGTGCCACGCCGGCCTGGCCTTCCAGCGAGCGCACTCTGGCGCTGGCCGAAGGCAGGCTCAGGTGCATCCGGCGAGCACCCGCCGTGATCGACCCCTCGGTCACGACGTGGAGGAAGAGCCGCAGGTCGTCCAGGTCATAGCGCACCGCCTCAGCCTAAGCCCCAGCCTTAGGCAGGCTACGTCGATTGCGCATTGTGGATCCACTGGTCACGGGACGATGCTCGGGCTGTGATCGAGACTTTGCTCGTCCTGCTGACCGGCATCGCCGCAGGAGTGCTGAACGCCATCGGTGGTGGGGGTACGTTCGTCGCGCTGCCCGCTCTCGTCGCGTTCGGCCTGCCACCGGTGACCGCGAACGCGTTGTCGCGGGTCGCCCTCGTGCCCGGGGCCGTGGCCAGCGCGTGGGTCTACCGACGCGAGCTCACCCCGGTCGGTGGAACGTCCACGAAGGCGCTGACGGCGATCAGCATGGTCGGCGGCGGGATCGGTGCCGGCCTGCTGCTGGCACTGCCGGCATCGTCGTTCGACGCCGCGGCGCCCTGGCTGCTCGCCTCCGCCACGCTGATCCTCGCTTTCGGGCGGCGCCTCCCCCAGGCGTTGAGCACCGTGCTGGGCCGCTCGGTCGGCATGAGTCCCCGAGCCGTCCTGATCGGTCAGTTCTTCCTCGCCATGTACGGCGGATACTTCGGCGGTGCCGTAGGCATCACGATGCTCGCGCTGTGGAGCGTCGGGCTCGGACTCGACGCCGCGACCAGCAACCCGATGCGGGTCGTGCAGCTCGCGGCCGTCTTCCTCAGCGCGGCCGTGCTGTTCCTCTTCGCTTCGGACGTGCTGAGCGCTCCGCTCGTCCTCGCGGCCATGCTGGTCGGCGCGGTGGCCGGCGGCTGGGCCGGCGCCCACCTCGCCCGCCGTCTCCCCGCCTCGCTGCTGCGGGGCAGCATCCTGGCCATCGCTGTGGTCATGACCGTCATGTACTTCCTGCACGGCTGATCACGGGCTATCGCGAGCAGAAGCCCGACGGCACCACCTGTTCTCCCTGGCACCGCGCCGACTTTCGCCGGCCCGGTCCCAAGTTCACGGCATACCGGGAAGCACTCCTGATCGTTCGGAGGAAAGAGATGGTCACACCGTCGTCCGGCACACCGTCCGATGTCGCCCGGCTGCAGCGACAGTTCGCCGTGCGCGCTTTGGCCCTCGCGCTCCTGCTCGGCATCACGGGCGAAATGCTGCTGACCATTCTCGCCGCGCTCATCGGTCTCGGACTCCTCGTGCTGTCGGCCGAGTGACCCGCGGGCTACCGACCCGGTCGGACTGCGGCCGCCCGTGCGTCTGAGAGCACCAGTACCTCCACCTCGACCGTGATCCCGGCGCGGAGGTTGGAGTGGATCGGCGGGCCGGCCCGGGGAGGTTCCCGGGCCGGATCTCACCGGTCAGCGGGGCACGCTGTAGAGCACGCGTTTGCCTGGGTGCTCCGTCACCGTCCAGACCTCGTTCTTGCCCGGCCAGTACGACAGGTCCTCGACGCCGATCGCCACCTCGCGGTCCGGACCGTCCACTGTGAGCACTCCGGCACCGGTCTGCTTGTCCGGGAGCGCCGCTTGGAAGTGGCCCGGACCGGTTGTTCCTCCGCCGGTGCTGCTGAGGTACCAGCGGCCGTCCGTCGCCGTTGCTCCCTGCACTCGGGGTTTCGGCAGGCGGAGTGCCGACTTCGCCCGCCAGATGCCGTCGCCGTCCGGGCTCGGCAGGCCCGTCGCTCCGTCGAGGTTCCAGCGCGCCACCCGGCCGTTCAGGTTCGGGTCGCCCTGGTCACCGCAGTACTCGCCGGTCAGCAGCGTGTCCGGGGTGGTGCTGCGGTCCAGCGACACGTACGAGTAGCGCTGGCGGCCGCCCGCCAGGCACTTGTAGTCGGCCGGGTGGTCGACCACGCCCTCCGGGTTCGACCAGCCCGCCACCTGCGGCATCACGTAGCGGTAGCCGAAGCCGTAGTACACGTTGTTCTGTCGGCCCACCTGGTTCTGGTCGGCCGTGTCGCCGTTCGTCGCCGACTTCAGGTCGAAGATCGAGCGCATGTCGAACACCCGGATGCCGCGGGCCGTGTCGACGAGGTAGAGGTAGTTGCCGTACCAGACGATCCCGCCCGCGTGGACGCTGCCGCCGTCGCCCGCCTGCGGCGTGGTGACCGCCTCGTAGGACGGGTTCCCGTTGCTGTTGATGTACGGGTAGACGAGCAGCACGTGCTGGTACTTGCTGGTCGCCGGGTCGAGGAAGGAGACCCGCACGCCCTTCGCCGGGCTGGTGTCCTTGTTGTACCAGCTGACCAGCAGGGCCTGCTTCGTCCCCCACTGCTGGTCTTCCTGCGCGTCCGCGACGGTCGTGACGCCCTGCGGCATCCACACCGTCGTGTCGGTGTCGCCCGCGTTGAAGCAGAACTTGCGCAGCGTCGGTTCCTTCATCGTGTCCAGCGCCGGGGAGGTGCAGGCGCTTCCCGTGCTGCCCTGGCGGTTTGCCTGGTCCAGGATGTTCTGCACGCCGAGCTTCGGCAGTTGGGCGTCCAGCTTGTCGACCCTCGACTGCAGGTCACCGCTGGTGTTGTTGAGCACGAAATCGTTGAGGTTTGGCGCATCCGCCGGGACCGCCGCGGCGGGTGAGGCGGCCAGCGTCGCGGTCACCACGGCCGCCGATAACGCTGCGGCCAACAGGTTTCGTCTGCTCACCGGTGTCTCCTTCTGGTCGAGAGCGGCGAACATCGGGAGGCTACGCGGACAAGCGCTGCGGCAGAACGGAATTCACCTGTTCGACCGCCACCGTTCGGCCACGTGGCGGGTGCCGGGCGGGTGCCGGGCTGGTCCCCATTCCGCAATTTCCATTGAAATCGAACCTTCGATTTCAATGGAAATTGCGGACCGACCTCGGGGTGGGGGCATCGGCGGGGCCTTAGGGTGGGTTCTCGATCGGTTCGGGGAGGTTCGGTGACTGTCGATCCGGCGGAGCTCGACGAGGCCATCGCGCAGCGGTACGCGCAGCTCACCGAGGAACTCGACGACGAAACCGCCTACCAGGTCCTGGTGGAGCTGGCGGACTTGCTGCTGCACCGTGCCGAGAGCGCCGACATCGACGACGTCATCGAGGTCGCCGGGAACCTGCTCGACGCCCTCGCCGACGACTCCCCCGCCCGCGCCGCGCCGCTCTACCAGCTGGGCCTGGCGCACGCGATGCGCGCGGAGCGCGGCGCCCAGGAGGAGTTCCGCGCTGCCGTCGGCTACCTGCGGCAGCTGCGGCCGCTGCTGCCCGACGATTCCGCCGAGATCGTGGCCAGGATCGGCCTGATCACCGCGCAGGCGGCGCTCGTCCTGGAAGCCTTCGAGCACGTCGACGACGCACTGGCCGATCTCGACGCGGCCTTCGCGCAGCTGCCGGACTCGTTGCTGCGGAACCAGATCCGCTTCCGGCGCGGCGCGATGCACCTCATCCGGTACCTGTCGATGGGCGGCGGCGAAGCCGATCACCGGACCGCCACCGAGGACCTCACCGCGACGCTCGACGTGCCGTCCGACGCGCGCACCTCGGACGCCTGCCACATCGGCCTCGCCTTCCTGCTGCTGACCGCGGAGATGCCCGCCGAGCTGCGGCAGGGCCCCATCGCCGCCGATGTCGCCGACCGGATCACGCTGACCGCCCCGGCCGAGGACCTCGCGGAGGTGCGCCGCCACCTGGACGCGATCTCCCCCGACGGAGCCGGCGACGGGTCCGTGACCACCTTGAAGGTCATCGTCAACGCGGTGGGGAACCTCGACGGCTCGACCACCGAGGACTGGACGACCGCGATCGGCGAACTCGACGACGCGAAGAATGCATGGCCCGACGAAGAACCCGGCAAGCGGGAAATCGCCGCGCTGCAAGCGGGTTTGGCCACGAAGCTCGCCGAGGTCAGCGGCAGCGCCGAGGACGCCGACGCCGCGACCGCCCAGATCGCCGCGGCAGCCGCGGCCTTGCCCGCCGACCACCCCATGCGTTCGCTGCTGCTCACCGGGCTGCGCTTCGCCTCCAACCCGCCCGGCAAGGCCGCCCCGGACCTCGACCCGGCCGAGAACGCCGCGGTGATCCGGCGGCTGGAGCAGGCGCTGGAGCAGTTCTCGGACGATGACCCGGACCGGGCGACGGTGCTCACCCAGCTGACGTCGACGCTGTTCAGGTCCGTCGCGACCGACCGCGCGCAGTCGCCGGCGTCCCTTTCCCGGGTCCGGGAGCTGAGCGAACAGGCGATCCGCCGCGGCGGCGCCGACCGGGTCAACGCCGGGATCAACCACTTCCTGCTGGGCGCCGCCGAGAGCTTCCAGGTGGTCAACGACCGCGCCGAGGAGAAGCTCGGGGCCGCCGTGGCGAACATGCGGCGCGCCGACGAGCTGCTGCCCGCCGACCACAAGTTGCGGCCGCTGATGATGCCGTGGCTGAGCTGGCTGCTCACCCAGCGGTTCATGGCCTTCGGCGGCCAGGAGGACCTCGACGCCGCCCGCTACTACGCGGTGGCGGGCGGCGGGAACGACCAGGTCACGCGCTTCGCCGCCGCCGTGAGCCGGCTTTCGCCGAACCGGCTCGACGCCGCCACGCTGGACGGAGTGGCCGCGGAGCTCGAAGCGCTGGCATCGGAGATGTCGCCGGGGGACTTCCTCCAGCCCAGGATCGCGAGCGCGCTGGGAACGGCGCGAATGCTTCGCAACCTCCTCGACGGCGACGAGTTGAGCTTCGCCGGTGCCGACTCCGGCGGGGCGCGCGACGCGATGAACGCCGTCCTCGACGCCGTGGCCCGGGTTCCGGAGCACCACGTCGACCAGCCGAACGAGGCCCTCGGCGCCGCGAACGCGTTGGTCGTGCAGGGCATGGCCACCCGGGATCTCACGCTGCTCAACCGCGGCGTCGGCCTGATGGTCGAGGTCTGCGGGAAGACCGACCTGTTCCCGCGCGAGCGTCGGCACGCGCTGGACATGCTGGGGACCGCGTTGCGGGTCCGCTACGAGTTCACCCGCGATCCGCGCGATCTCAACAACGCCATCGACCGGTTCGAGCAGGTGCTCCGCGAGTTCGAGCTGGAGCCGGGCGCGTTCGAGACCGCGAACCTGTTGAACTCGCTGGCCGACTGCTACGCGACCCGCGGCGATGCGGTGCGCCGCGATCCGCAGCGCGCGGTGCAGAACGGGCTTGAGGCGTTGCGCGAGCGGGCGCGCAACGTGCTGCTGCAATCCAGCGCCCGCCGCGCGTTGGATACCGCGAACACCGCCTCCGGCGAGGCGGTGCAGGTGAGCCGGTGGTGCCTGGCGTCGGGCCGGCCGGAGGCCGCGGTGCAGGCGCTGGAGCTGGGGCGCGGCATGGTGCTGCACGCCGCGACGGTCGACGCGAACATGCCGGCCCTGTTGCGGGAGAACGGCCACGCGGACCTGGCCGAGCGGTGGGAATCCGAGGTGGGGCAACAACAACCGTGGGATGTCGGTGGTGCCGGCACGGCCAGCGTCGCCGATGCCGCGCTGCCCAGCGACCTGCGGTACCGGGTGCTGCGGGCCTTCGACGGCACCGCCGCCGAAGCGCACCTGCTCGCTCCGCCGCCGGTCGCGGAGATCGCCGCCGGGCTGCGCGCCGCGCGCACCCAGGCCCTCGTCTACCTGCTGCCCGGGGCCGCGGTGCTGGTCACCGCCGACGGGCGGGTCGAGCGGGTGGAGTCGCCGCAGCTCACCGAGGACGGCCCGGTCGCCCGGTTCGACCGGCTGCAGCGGGAGCGCGCCCGGGGCGACGACGTCGAGGAGCAGTGGCGCGCGGCGTTGGCGAGCGTGTGCGACTGGGCATGGACCGCGGTGCTGAACCCGGTGCTGGACCTGGTCGCCGCCGGTCCTCGCGAGCGACCGCTGCGAATCGTGCTGGTGCCGACCGGAAAGCTCGGCACCGTGCCGTGGCACGCGGCGCGGCGGTGGGTGCCCGGCGGCAAGGTCCGGCACGTCTGCCAGGACGCCGTCATCTGCTACGCCGCGTCGGCGCGGCAGTTCGTCGAGGCAGGTCGGCGCGAAACCCGTTCCTGGGCAAGCGAACCGGCGCTGGTGCGGACGCCGGACCTGCACTTCAGCCGGCACGAGCTCGGCCACATCCACGAGGCGCACTACGGGCACGGCACCTACCTGGGCAAGCCGCCAGACCCAAGACGCCGTCGGCAACGCCGCGAGGCGCCGAAGCCCGCCGAGGTGCTCGCGCTGCTGCCCACCGCCTCGCTGCTGCACCTGGCCTGCCACGCCACGCCCGCCGAGCTGCCGATCGAGTCCGCGCTGCTGCTCGGTTCCGGAGAAGTGCTGCCGGTGCAGGACATCCTGCGCCAGGCGCGGGACCGGCCGCGGGATGCCGCCGGGGCGCTCGTCGTGCTCGCGGCCTGCGCCAGCGACCTCACCGACCGGCAGCACGACGAGGTGCTGACGCTGTCCACCGCGTTCCTCGCCGCCGGTGCCGCCGGCGTCGTGGGCACGCGCTGGGAGGTCGAGGACCTGCCCACGGCCATGTTCATGATCGTGTTCCACCACTACCTCAACGCCGGCTACGCCGATCCGGCGAGCGCGCTGCGGGCCGCGCAGCTGTGGATGCTCGACCCGCGCCGCCGCCCACTGCCCGGCCTGCCCGAAGAACTCTCGCTCTTCTTCGCCGACATCGACCCCGCCGAGCTCGCGCACTGGGCAGGATTCACCTACCAAGGCCGGTAAAAACCGGCCCTGATCGAGAGGAGTCCCATGGCGTCGGCGACGTTCGGCATCGACCTCGGCACCACGCACTCGTGCATCGCGCACATCGACGAGGCCGCTCGCCCGGTGATCGCCAAGAGCGCGGTCGGCGAGGACACCACGCCCTCGGTGGTGTACTTCGAACGGCCCGGCACGGCGCTGGTGGGCACGGCGGCGAAGAACTCCGCGCTGCTCGCCCCGCACCTGGTGGCGCAGCTGGTCAAGCGCGACATGGGGCGCAAGAACACCGAGTTCATCTACCACGGGAACCGCTACACGCCGGAGAAGATCTCCGCGCTGATCCTGCGCGAACTCGCCCGCGCGGCCGAGGAGAACACCGGGCACACCGTGCGCGACGTGGTCATCACGGTGCCCGCCTACTTCGGCATCGCCGAACGCGACGCGACCCGCAAGGCCGGTGAGATCGCCGGGCTGAACGTGCTCGACGTGCTGGACGAGCCGGTCGCCGCCGCGCTGCACCACCACGCGCTGGACAACGCACCGCAGACCCGGCACGTGCTGGTCTACGACCTCGGCGGCGGCACCTTCGACACCACCGTCATCCGCGTTTCCGGCGACGACATCAAGGTGGTGTGCACCGACGGCGACGGCCGGCTCGGCGGCGCGGACTGGGACGAGCGGATCACCGACCACCTGCTGGCCGCGTTCCGGGACGCGCACCCGAACCTGGACCCGAGCGCGGACGAGCTGGCCATGCAGGAGTTCGCCGACCGCGCCGAAGAGGCCAAGAAGGCGTTGAGCGCCACCATGTCCCGCAACGTCGCGCTGCGGGCCGCGGGTGCCGCGGTGACGGTGCCCGTCACCCGGGAGCAGCTGGAGGAGCTCACCGCCGACCTGCTCGACCGGACGATGACGATCACCGAGCGGATCATCGAAACCGCGCGCGGCAAGGGCGTCGAGCGGTTCGACGAGGTCCTGCTGGCGGGCGGCATGACCCGGATGCCCGCCGTGGCGGCGGAGCTCAAGCGGCGGTTCGGGCTCGACGCGCGGCTCTCCGAACCGGACCTCGCCGTAGCCAAGGGCGCGGCGCTGTTCGCGCTGATCAGGCAGGCCAAGAAGGTCCGGGGCGCGCCGGCCGAACGGCAGCTGGGGATCAGCGCGGCCGACGTCGATGCGATGGCCAGGAAGCGGGTCGCGACGGTGGTGCCGCGGGCGTTCGGCGTCAAGGCGCTGGATCCGCGGGACCCGCTGGCGCTGACGGACCCGATGCGGGCGCGGCAGATGGTGGCGCACCTGCTGCACGCCAACACCGAGCTGCCCGCCGACACCGGCCCGTACCCGTTCCAGACGGCCATCGACAACCAGCGGATGGCCGAGATCGAGGTGTGGGAGCAGGCCGGGCCGACGCCGTCGGACGAGCTGGCCGACAACACCGAGGTGGGGCACGGCATGCTCACCGGCATTCCGGCCCGGCCGGCCGGGTGCCGGATCGAGATCACCTTCCACATGTCCGAAACCGGCGCGTTGACGGTGCACGCGAAGGAGTTGGAGAGCGGCAACGACGTGCGCTTCGAGCTCGAGATCGGCGGCATGGACCAGAAGGCGGTGGCCAAGGCCCGCACCGACATCGCAAGCCACCAGGTGAGCGGTTAGCCCAGCAGCGCGGACAGCTCCTCGACCTCGGCCGTCACGCGGCTTTCCGCCTTCTCCAGCGAATAGCCCTCCGGATGGTGCGTGAGCACCACGACGATGTACCGGTCGCCGCCGCCGACCAGCCCGCTGGTGTGCACGTCCACGCCGCCGCGCCCGGCCGCCCACGCCTGCTTGACCCCCCACTCCTCGCCGGGCAGCGCGCTGGGGATGCCGAAGTGCTGGTCGGTGCCGTCGGCCGCGATGCGCGCGGCATCGCGCAGCGGATCGAGCAGCAGCGCGCGCTTCTCCTCCGGCAGCTCCAGGACGTGCTGGTACACCTTGACCACGTCGTTCGCGGTGATCAGCGTGTCGCCCCAACGGCCCGGTGTGTCCGGGGGTTCGGTGTCCGACAGGCCGAGGTCGGCCGCGACGCGGGTGACGATCTGCGGCCCGCCACCGGAGGACCACAGTTCGCTGGCGATGCCGTCGTCGCTGTGCGAGAGCATCCGGGTCACCCGCGGGCTCGGCCGCTTCGGCGTGACGATCTCGCGCTCGACCAGGTCGAGCCCGATGAGCAGCTTCACCAGCGACGCCGACCGGAACTGCCGGTCCGCGTGGTCGGTGTGCAGCGTTTCCTGCTCGACGCGGTCGAAGACCACCGTGCTGGAGTCGGTATCCCCGGATGCCTGGCCGACGCCGAACGCGATGGCCAGGACCGCCACCGCGACCAGCGCTGCGACGACCGGCCAGTTGTTCCGCCGCCGGGGGCGCTGTGCCCGCAGCGGCCTGGTCTTCGCTTCCAACATGGTTCCAGCGTCGCGACGCGATGTCGGCGTCAGGCCTTGGTCATGTCATGGTTTCGCTACAGAACCACATGGGTGCCGCGGTGGAGATCCATAATCGGCCGGTGCCGAATGTGCTGCTGATAGAGGACGACCCGGCCGTCCGGGAGGGGCTGTGCCTGGGCCTTCGCCGGCACGGACACGTGGTGGAGCCGGCGCCGGACGGGGAAGGTGGCCTGCGGCTGCTGGGCGCCGCGGACATCGTGGTGCTGGACGTGATGCTGCCCGGGATCGACGGTTTCGAGGTGTGCCGCCGGATCCGGGCCGCCGGCAACCTGCCGATCATCATGCTCACCGCCCGCGGCGACGACATCGACGTGGTCAGCGGCCTGGAGGCGGGCGCCGACGACTACGTGGTGAAACCGGTGCAGGCGCGGGTGCTGGACGCGCGGATCAAGGCGGTGCTGCGCCGCAACGGCGGTGGCCCGGGCCAGGATCGGGAACGGCACGGCGATCTCGTGATCGACCGCGCCGCGCTGGTGGTGTCGAAGGCGGGCGAGCCGGTCCCGTTGACGCCGACCGAGCTGCGACTGCTGCTGGAGCTGTCGAAGGTGCCCGGCCACGTGCTCAGCCGCCAGCAGCTGCTGAACCTGGTGTGGGAGCACGAATTCCTGGGCGATTCGCGGCTGGTCGACGCCTGCGTGCAGCGGGTGCGCATGAAGATCGAGGACGTGCCGGGCTCCCCCGTCTACATCCGGACCGTGCGCGGTTTCGGCTACCGGTTCGGCCCCCTGTGATCGGGCGCTTGCTCGGCAGGACGCGGGGAATCCGGCCGCGGATGGTCCTGATCGTCACGTTCGTCGCGCTGCTGGCGACGGTCGCGGCGACCGGGGCGAACTACGTCTCGGCCCGCCGCACCGTGCTCGCCACGACGCAGGACCACTTCATGCAGCAGCTGCGCGACGACGTCGACCGGCTGGCCCCGGGCCTCCGGCTGCCCCTCGACCAGGCCGCCCTCGACGAGCTCCACGGCCGGCTCGGTAGGCACACCGTCGTCGTCTTCGGCGGCCTGACCGCGAAGGACGCCACCTATCCCGCAGCGGAGATCTCGGAAGGCCTGCGCGCGACGGTGCGCACCGGCACGCAGGTCGTGTTCCAGCGGGTCGAGAACCAGAGCACCGTCATGCTCGTCGTCGGCATGCCCGTGTTGACCACCGATGAGCACTTCCAGCGCCACCCGTCCGGGCTGGAGGTGTACGCCTCGTTCCCGCTCTACGACCAGGAGCGGCAGATCCAGGAGTTCGCGACGAACGGCTGGCTGACCGGCGCCGTCGCGGTGCCGCTCGCGGTGATCGTCGCCTGGCTCGCCGCCAGCGCGGTGCTCCGGCCGGTGCGCCGCCTGCGCGATGGCGCCCGCAGCCTCGCCCGCGGCGACCTGACGACGCGGCTGCCCACCCGCGGCTCCGACGAACTCGCCGAGCTGGCGCGGACTTTCAACGACAGCGCGGCCAGCCTGGAGGCTTCAGTCGGCGAGCTCCGGCGGATGGAGGCCGACTCCCGGAGGTTCGTCGCCGACGTGTCGCACGAGCTGCGCACCCCGCTGGCCGCGATGACGGCGGTCAACGAAGTGCTCGACGAGGAAGGCGCGGGGCTTCCCGGCGACGCCGGCACCGCCGCCCGGTTGATCAGCTCGGAGACGAAGAAGCTCGCGCGGCTGGTGGACGACCTGATCGAGATCTCCCGGTTCGATTCCGGCACCGCGCGGCTCGACCGGCAGGGAACCGACCTCGGGGAGCTGATCACCGGGACGCTGCGCACCCGCCAGTGGGGCGACCGGGTGGAGGCGGACCTGCCGCCGGGGATCGTCGCCGAGGTCGATGGCAGGCGGGTGGACGTGATCGTGGCGAACCTGGTGGGCAACGCGCTCCGACACGGCGAGCCGCCTGTGCGGGTGCGCCTGCGCAGCGCCGGCGGGCAGGCCGTCGTCGAGGTCACCGACAACGGCCCGGGGCTGCCGGAAGCCGTGCTGCCGCACGTTTTCGCGCGGTTCTACAAGGCCGACGCGGCGCGCACCCGGTCGGAGGGCAGCGGGCTCGGGCTGTCGATCGCGATGAAGAACGCGGCGTTGCACGGCGGCACCATCGAGGCGGGCAACCAGCCCGGCAGTGGTGCGAAGTTCACGCTGCGGTTGCCGCTGGAGGTCTCGTGAAACGCATCGCCTTGGCGGCCGTGCTGCTGGTGCTCGCCGGTTGCGGCGTGCAGCCGACGGACGTGGTGCTCGCCGGGAAAGGGCCGGACGGCATCGCACGGGGGCCGGTGCTGTACTTCGTGACCGGCGAGCCCGGCCAGGTCAGGCCCACGATCCGGGAGACCGGCCGGCTCGGCACCGTGACGGAGGCGCTCCGCCTGCTCGCCGCCGGGCCCAGCCCTGCCGAAGGCGCGGCCGGATTCCGCACGGAACTGCCGTTCCTAGCGACCGAGCAGGTGTGGGCCGGCGCCCCGGACGGCGGGATCGTGACCGTGCAGATCCCGGTGCCGCCGAGCACGTTGTCCGCTCTCGCATCGACGCAGCTGGTCTGCACGGCCGTCGGGGTCAGCGCGATGGCCGGGGCGAACGCCCAGAAGCTCATGGTGCAGCTCAGAGGTTCGGGCGAGGTCGGGAAACCGGTGCTCTGCCCGGCCAACGGCTAGGCCGCGCCCAAAAACCCGGCGGCAGGGCCCGGTCCGGAACTCGTTCCCCACACCGTTTTCGCGCGAAACCGCCGTTCCCCGTGCGGCCAGATGGCGATTTCGCGCGAAAGCGACGCCCCACTTCGGCGGCGCGGGCCTGCCCCGCCGCATCCGGAACAGCCTCTATAGCCTCGCGGTCATGGCGGATTGGGAGCTTCGGGACTCTTCGGCGACGGACGTCGGGGCGGTGGCCGAGCTGCGGGGCGTCGTGCTCCGAGCGGATCTCCAGCGGCTCGGCCGGTACGACGAGCAGCGCGTACGGCAGCGGCTGCGGGACGGGTTCGAGCCTGCGCACACCTGGGTGATCGAGGTGGGTGGTGCCTTCGCCGGCTGCGTGGCGCTGCGCCCGGCCGAAAACGCCTACTGGCTGGAGCACTTCTACCTGGCCCCGGACCTGCAGGGCAGGGGCATCGGATCTGCCGTGCTGGGCAGCCTGCTGGAGCGGTGCGACCGGGAGGACGCCTTGGTCCGGCTGAACGTGCTGCAGGGCAGCCCGGCCCGGAAACTGTACGAGCGGCACGGGTTTTCGGTCGAGACCGAGGACGCCGTGGACGTCTTCATGGTGCGCGCCCCGGCTTCGCGAGCGCCCGGCGATCGATCGGGCTTGCGCGATCCCGGCCCCGTCTCGTCGGATCTTGGTGTTGACTGAACCGCGGACACCGGACGCGCACCGGAGAGGAGGTCGACGTTGAGTCAGCAGCGGATGTTGGACGTGCTGGCGACCGAGTGGGACGACGTCGCCGACCGGCTCGACCCCGAGACGTTCACCAGGCTGGTGGCACTGGTCGCCGAGCTGCAGGACGCGGCGGATTCGGAGACTTCCGCGCTGATCGCCGAGGACATCGCCTCGCTGCTCGGGGACGTGCTGCCGGTGACGCACCCGGTGCGCCGGGCGCTCGCCGAACCCGTGTCGCGGTTCCGCCGACCGGAGGTGGACTGGCAGCGGCTGAGCACGGACCTGAGCGACCGGCTGGCGGATTCCGCGCCGCGCGCCGACCTGGACCGGCTGCGCGCGGCGGATTCGCTGGACGCGCACCAGGTTTCGGCGGGTGGCGGCGACCCGGCCGACCCGGACCTGATCCGGCTGCCGGGCGCCGACGGCCCCGCCCGGTGGCCCGCGTTCCAGTTCGACGCCGCGGGGGCGCCGCGCGAGCTGGTGCGCACCGTGAACCGGTACCTGCGCGCCGCCGACGACCCGTGGGGAGCGGCGGACTGGTGGCTCGGGATCAACGACTGGTTGGGCGGGGTGCCTGCCGAGCTGATCGGCCGGATCACCGACCAGGCGTTGATCGACGCCGCCCGCGAAGACTCGGCGGAGGTGTGACCATGCCGATGGCCACCCCACCCCTGGAGTTCGAGGCCGCCCCGACCCGGTACGTGCTGCCCGCCGACACCACGCTGTTCCGGCTGCACGACCGCAGGCGGCACGCGGCCGAGTTCAAGCCCGCCCAGGCCGGCAACGCGCCGGGCGGCCGGTTCGACGGCACACCGTCGGACCCGTTCCCCAGCTACTACGCCGGATTGCAGGTGACGACGGCGCTGGCGGAGGTGCTGCTGCGCAACCTGGGCTTCGGCGGCAACGGGCAGCGGCTGATCCGCCGGACGCAGATCGCCGAGCGGCGGCTCAGCGCCGTCCGCACCGCCCGCGAGCTGACCCTGGTCAGCCTGCTGACCGGACCCGATCTGGCCGCGGTCGCGCAGGATTCCTGGCTGGTCGACACCGAGGGCAAGGACGCCTACGAGCGGACCCGCGACTGGGCGGCGTGGATCCGGGCGCAGGCGGAGTGGGCGGACGGGCTGATCTGGCCGTCCAAACGGGACACCGGGAATCCGGCCCTGGTGCTGTTCGGCGACCGCTGCGGAGCGGACGGCCTGGACGGCGACGAGCCGGAACTGCAGATCGACCTGGACACCCCGATCGGCGAGGCCTGGCTGGCCAAGATGCTCGCCCCCTACCGCGCAGTGGTAGCCCCCAAGCCGAACTGACACCCGGCAACCACACCTGCGGGGCGCCGCCGAGGGGAACGAGCGAACGGCCTGTTCACCTCGTCCATCGAGGCGAACAGGCCGTTCGCGAAGTGGGTCTTCGGCAGGTCAGGAAGGTTCCGTCAGGCCTGTGGGGACCTGCCATTCGTAGCGGCGGCCCTTGTTCGTCATGCGCAGCCCTTCCTTGAGCGCCACCCGACCGAACTCGCTGGCGAGCTTTCCGGCCAATGGCACCTTGTCGCCGGTCTTGCCGTAGCCGAAGCTCAGGCCGGACTGCAGCTGGATCCCCAGGGACGTCCAGTCCGCGGGCGGCACCGCGAGGATGTCGGCGGTCCGGTCACCGGCCAGGTGGCGCATCAGGCTCGGCCCCACACCGGCGAAGGCCGGGCCCGGGAGCACTTCGCGGATGAAGTCCAGCAGGGCCTTGGTCATCTCCCTCCCGGCTTCGGAAGGGGCCTGCTGCCGTTCGAGGATCCGGTCCTTGAGCGCCACGGCCGAGTCGAAGTCGGACGGGTTGAGCCGCTCGTCGACGCCCAGGACGTGGCCGATGACGCGCCAGATGTGGAAGAAGTCGTCCCGGTCCCGGGCGGGCAGTTCCACGCCCAGCCGCTGCAGGCCGAGCGGGATCACGACGGCGAAGCTCAGCAACGTCCCGGCGAGGTCTTCCTGGTTGATCGGGATGCCGCCGTTGTCGTCCCAATCGCCGAGGCTGGAGACGTGGTAGCGCATGGTCGCGTGCAGCAGGCGGATCTTCTGCGCGGATCGCACGCCCCGGCCGTCGGCGCCGAGCCCGCCTTCGTCGAGCACGTCGACCACGAACTGCGAGGTCTCCACCAGTCGCCGGTAGACCTGCCCGGTGAGCCGCTGGGACCGGTGCAGGACCTGCACGCCGTTGGCGCAGGCGTAGCAGAGCGGGAGCGATCCGCACAGCAGGGTCGAGAGCACGTGCGGCTCGTAGCGGCCCAGCAGATCGTTGCCGCGCTCCATCCGGGCCGGATCCGCCCAGTCCGGCAGCACCGAGGACCGGTCGAGGTAGTCGCGCAGCTTCGGCGGCAGGCCGTCGGGCATCGCCTGCCCGTTCCGGCCGAACCCGAGCAGCGCCTGCCTGACCGGTTCCTCCTGCCCCGCCGCGTAAACCTCGGCGATGGCCTCGTCGGCTCCCGGGTCACCGGCACCGCGCATCCGGTCCAGCAGGTCATCGGTCCAACGGACATCCGGCATCTCGAACTCCCGTCACGTGCCGCCCGGCCCGACCCGCTGCCGGGCCGTTGCTCACACGCGGGTCCTACCGGCAACCCGAGGAGGGCGCGCCCCACAACACCTGATCCAGCGACCGGAAGCCACCGGAGGTGGGGACGCGGGAGTTCAGCGCTGGGACCAGGTTCCGCCGTGTTGGAGGAACGCCCATTCGCGTTCCCAGGCCCGCATGCACATGCGGCGGGCCAGGTGCTGGGTTCCCGTGATCAGGGCGATGCAGGCCAGCTCGACCACCAGCAGCATCAGCAGTGCCGCGAAGATCGCCGACGCCGTGATCGCTCCTCCGCTGGCCGGGGCCGGTACCCGGTTGCCCTCCTGGTCGACCCACACGGTCACGGTGTCGCCCGGCGTGCTGTCGGCCGGGACCTGCACCGTCGCGCTCTGCGTCCGGGCCAGCCCGGCGCGCCACTCGACGACCGCGGTCGAGTTCAGGGCGTCCTGGCTGTAGGCCTCGGAAACCGGGACGCTGAGCGCGGGGCGGGTGGTCAGCACCGCGTCCACCGGCCGCGTGGTCTCCGCCGCCGTCGCCGCACGCTGCGTGAGGTCGGCGTGCAGGGACGCGCCGAACAGGCCCGATGCGGGGATCGCGATCAGGGCGACCATGAGCAGCAGCACCGAGATGCCCGCCGCGAGCCGATCGATGGGCCTTCGCAACGGGTTCCGGTTCACCCCCAGTGCGTTGACCAACCACGCTGCGTGCGCTTTCAGCGCCGCGACCATCGCCGACCTCCAGACATCCGGTGCACCAAAGAGCCGCGAACGACCGTCGTCTTGTTTCGCCTCGATGGTTGTGCGCAGCATCCGCCAATACGAGTATCCTCCCCACCTGCCCCATCGTTATCACAACGTGACCAGACATACACCAACGGTGTAGCAGATCACGTTATTCACAATCTGCTGTCCCACCGACCGGAACGAGCGAGTCGGACCTTTGGTGCGCGGGAATTCAATTCCGGCAATTCGAACGATGGCCGGCAGGTCCCGCGACCGGCGACCGCGGGACCACCGGCTCAGCCCTGCGTCCTCAGTGGACGGAAGAAGGCGCGCAACTCCTCCGCCACCTGCGCCGGTTCCTCGTGCGGCATGAAGTGCCCGCCGCGCCCCGGCCTGCTCCAGTGGCGCAGGTCGCGGTAGATGCGCTCCGCGAGGCTCTTCGGGAAGTCCGCGAAGACCGGCTCCTGGCTCAGCGTCACCGCCCCGGGCACCTCGATCGGCGGGACCGGCGCGTTGCGGTGGTAGTCGTAGTACTGCCGGAACGACGTGCCGATGGTGCCGGTTGCCCAGTACAGGGTCGCGACGGTCAGCAGCGCGTCCTTGTCCCAGCGCCGCTCCAGGTCACCGCCGCAGTCGCTCCAGTCGCGGTACTTGTCGGCGATCCACGCGACGAGACCGGCCGGCGAGTCCACCAGCGCCGCCGCGACCGTGTCCGGCCGGGTCAGCATGATCTCGCTGTACCCGCCGTCCGACTCGTCGTAGGCGGCCACCGCGTCGAGGTAGGCCTGCTCCTCGGGCGTCGGCGGCCGTTCGCCGAAGTCGGTGGCGATCACCGCGGTGGTCACGTGGACCCCCGCCACCTCGCCCGGGTAGAGCGCGCCGAGCCACTGGGTGACTCCGCCGCCGATGTCGCCGCCGAAGGCGCCGAACCGCCGGTAACCCAGGGTGCCGGTCATCAGCTCGTGCCAGATCTCGGCGACGCCGCGGCGGGTGAACGGCCCCGCCGGCAGCTCGGAGAACAGGAAACCCGGCAGCGAGGGGATGATCACGTCGAAGGCGTCGGCCGGATCGCCGCCGTGCGCGGCGGGATCGGTCAGCGGCCCGGCGACCCGCAGCATCTCCACGAAGCTGCTGGGCCAGCCGTGGGTCAGGACCAGCGGCAGCGGCGCGGGCGCGCCTTCGGCCCGCTTGCCGCGCAGGCGCACGAAGTGCACCTGCCAGCCCGCGACCTCGGCGAGGTAGTGCGGGTAGGCGTTGAGCGCCGATTCGGCGGCGCGCCAGTCGAACCCGTCCGCCCAGTAGGCGACGAGCTCGCGGAGGTAGTCGGGATCCGTCCCGCCGGCCCACCTGGCGCTGTCGGACGCGGTCGTGAAGCGGGTGCGCGACAAGCGGATGCGCAGATCGTCGAGGACGTCGTCGGGAACGGAGATGCGAAAGGGCTGAACAGTCATTTCTTCCTTCATCCAGTGCACGTTTCGTGGAACGAGCTCTCCTGGATGCCGGTCAGACCGCCGCCGCAGCCAGGAGCGCCCGGATGGAACGGGTCGTCGTCATCGGGCTCACCTCCTCGCTTCGTCGCGGCTGACATGACCTTACCGCAACGATCGCCTCGCACGAGCGGCTCACCGGCCGCGACGAGCCGACAGGCCGGTGGCCATCGAGGCGATGCCCGCCGCGACGCCCGCGGCGTCGTCGATCTGCTGGTCGGCATCCGGAACCCCGGGGCAGGCCAGGTCCGCGAGCGAATCCGCGGCGTCCGATCCGAGGCCGCGGACGACGATGCGGATGCCCATCGCGCAGGCCTTCCGCGCCAGCTCGCGGGCCTTCGCGTGGTCCCCGAGCGCCCCGTCGCTGAAGATGCAGAGCACGCGGTCGCCCGGATACTTCGGCAGCACCTCGATGCCGAGCCGCAGCGCGGACGAAAGCACGGTACCGCCCCACGCCTTCGCCTTCCGGAGCGCGGAAATCACGTCGTCCAGCCGGGCTTCCGGCGGCACGTACTGCTGCACGACATCGGACCAGAGCACCAGCCCGCTCTTGTAGTGCGCGCCGTCGGCTTCGGCGAGGAACCGCTCGCCGCCGGCGATGGCCTGCTCCAGCCGTTGCCCCCGCATCGACGCGCTCACGTCGATGCACAGCAGGACGTGCCCGCCGTACCGCTCCTGCAGCCTGGGCAGGTACTCGCCCGGCGGTGCCTGCGTCAACCCGATCCCGCCGAATTCCCGGCGAATCCACGAACTCATCGCTCCCCCGAACTCAGCACCGCACGGTCAGCCCGGCGATGGTCTCGGCCAGCCGCTCGGTCGCCGCGCCGTCCACGACACCGTCCACATAGGCCTCCAGCTCCAGCGCCGCGCCGCTGAGCGGCTCCCGAGCGGTCACCGCGAGCAGGCCGTCCGCGCTGACGCGCAACGTCAGCTCGATCACCGATCCGGCGGGCAGCGGCGGCAGCCCGGCGAACTCGCCGTCCAGCACCCGGCGGTTGTGCTCGACCTCCGCCGAAGGCACGTCGCCTGCCTGCTCGAACACCTGGATGCGGACTGAACGCTGCCGGTTCACGATGGTGGCGAACCGGGCCGTCGCGGTGGCGGGCAGCGGATCGTTGCGCTGCACGAGGTGTTCGACGAAGCTCCGCAGGCCTTCGTCGTGGCTGTCCTCGACCAGCACGCCGAAGCTGCGCGGCACCACCGCCGCCGACGTGCCGTCCTGCGCCGTGGCGAGCCGGTGCGCGCGCACCGCGGCCCCCGACACGACGGCCAGGTCGGGATCGACGATCTTCGGCGCCCGGCCGAGATGTGCTTGCAGCGCGGCACGAATCATCGGTGCCTTCGTGGCGCCGCCGACCAGCAGCACCTCGTCGATCCTCGACACGCCCTTCGCCGCCGCATCGGCGAGCACCCGGTCGACGATCCGCAGGGTGCGCTCCACCAGGTCCGCGCCGAGGTCCTCCAGCGTCGCCCGGTCGATCTCGAAGCTCCCCGAGTCGTCGCCGCAGCGCAGCTTCACCCGGCGGCTGGTAACCGTGCTGAGCTGGCGTTTGAGGTGCTCGGTGACGCCCTGGAGCTGTTGCCGGAACTCCTCGTCGTCCGGATCCGAGTCCGGGAACTCGCGGGCGAACGCCGCCGCCAGGTGCTCGGCGATGCGCTCGTTCCAGTCGGCACCGCCGAGCCTGCTGTCGCCGTCGGTGGCCACCACGTGCACTCCGTCGTCGGCAACCCGCAGCACGGTCGTGTCGAACGTGCCGCCGCCGAGGTCGTAGACGAGCGCGGCGCCGGGCTCCGCCTGGGCGGAGTAGTGCAGCGCGGCCGCGACCGGTTCGCCCAGCACCTCCAGCACCTCGATACCGGCCAGCCGCGCCGCCTGCAAGGTGGCTTCGCGTTCCCGGATCCCGAAGTACGCCGGAACCGTGATCACCGCGCGTACCGTCCCATGTGGACCGAAGCGGGCGACGGCGTCGTCGACGAGGCTGCGCAGGATCAGCGCCGACACCGATTCCGGCGTGTGCCGCGCGCCGTGGAACAGCAGCTCGAACTCGGTGCCCATCCGGCGCTTGATCAGCTCGACGGTGTTCTCCGGGTCGAGGCTCTCCCGCGCCGCCGCCCCGACCACGGCCGTGTCGGCGGACGCGAAGTGCACCACCGACGGCGTGGTGAGCTCGCCGAGCCGGTTGCGCACCACCTCGACCTCGCCGTCCACGATGGACGCGACGGCGGAGTAGGTGGTGCCCAGGTCGATGCCGAGCACCAACTCGTCAGGCACCGCCGAACACCACTGTCGTGATGTCGGCGCAGCTGACCGCCGAGCCGAGGATCGTGAGCAGCATCGCGATCGCGAAGACCGCGATCAGCAGCCAGCGGTACACCCGGTAATTCGCCGGGGGTCGGATGGTCATACCGCCTCCGTGGTCGGCTTCTCGTCGCGGCCGAGGGCGAAGCCGCCACGGCCCATCAGCCAGCGGAACGGCGCCGCCGGGGTGAGCCGGTGTCCCGGCCGGATCCCGGTCACCGAGGACACCACGAAGTAGCGCACCTCGGCGAAGTCCCGCTCCGCGGCCAGCACCAGGTTGTCCAGGCCCGCGGTGTTCAGCCACTCCCGCACCGCCCCGGCGCACAGGTCCGCGGCCCACGGCAGGTCGGCCAGCAGGTCCGCCTTGACCACCGTGACCGCCAGGGCCCGGCGCTCGGTCTGCACCCCGTAGTCGCGCAGCCGCCGGGCCGTCACCTGGTAGACCTGCTCGGGGTCGCCGCTGGCCGGATGTGCTTGCGCCAGGCGGGATTCCAGCGCGCCGCCGAGCTGGTCGCGCACCCAGCCGATGGCGAACGGGTCGACCACCAGCACCAGTCCCCCGGCGTGGTCGAGGAACTCCAGCTCGCTGTTGTCGTCCCGGTCGACGTAGAACTCGCCGGCCGCGTCGAAGAGGTGCACCAGCGCCTGGTCTCGGGCCTTCGCCGAACCGCTGCGGGTGAACCGCACCGTGATCGCCGCGGGCAGCTGCCCGGCCGGCGTCTTCGCGGTGTCGCCGCCGGTGGTGATCAGCTGCTCGCCGTGCTCGAAGGCCTGCTTGCTGGCGCCGTCGACGAAGTCGAGCACGACGCCTTCGGCGGCGGCCCGGTCCCGCAGGGTGACCAGGCCCGCGTGCACGAGCCGCGTCTTGCCCGCCGACACCGGGCCGAAGACCGGCATACGGATGTCGGTGATCGCGCCCGAACCGCCCCGCAGCGGCCGGTCGCAGCGCTGGCACAGCGCCTCCAGCCGCTTGGACGCCCGCAGCACGGTCGTCGGCAGCTTCACACCGCACCCGCAGGTGCGCGACGCCGCGCCCAGCGCGCCGGGCCGGATGTCGTGGTGCACCACCTGGCAGCCGTCGCAGCGGTAGGCGGGCACGGCCATCACGTGGTAGCAGACCGGGCAGCTGCCGCTGGCCTTCCGCAGCCGCCGCACGACGAGGTCGTAGCCGCGCAGCAGCCCGACGAGCGCACCCCGGCCGAGCCATCCGATGCCGAGCACGACAGCCCCGACCACCAGCACTTCCGCCGCGCCGAGCAGCGCGCCCAGCGTGACGCCCGACCAGATCAGGGCGGTCAGGCCGATGCTCACGTATCGGAGCTTGCTGCCGGTGCCGTAGTTGAGGCCCCACTGCCAGCCGCGCACGATGAAGGCGAGACCATTGTGCCAGGCCGCGACCAGGTCGCGGCGCCACTGCGCGGCGAGATAGCCCGGCCAGGCCCAATCGTGCGGGAACGGCCCCTTGGGCTTGCGCAGCCCGGCGGTGCCGTTGACCACGTCGTTCGGCGTCACCAGCTGCGGCTGCACGGCGCCGCGACCCGCCAGCACCAGGCACGCCGAGACGAACGCCCACGAGCTGCCGAACAGCACGAAGAACGGGAACAGCCAGGCCACGATCCCGATGACCACCGTGGCCAGCCACAAGCCCAGGCACAGCACCAGGAGGGCCCCGATCACGTAGGGCATTACTTCTCCCGTCTGCCGAACAACCGGCGCGCGAACTCGCGGGGGCGGGCCGGTTTGGGCTTCTGCTGCGAGAACTCCTTCAGCCACGCGTGCCAGCCCGCGGCGTACTCGGCCGCCACGCCGCGCAGCACCTTGCTGATCCGCCGGTAGTCGGTCGGCTTGTGCTGGCCCGCCCAGCGCTCCAGGGCCTTGTCGAACGCCGTCCGCACCTGCTCCGAGGCGGCGTCCTCCCAGCCGGTCAAGAACGCGAGCACGACCGCGTGGTCGCGCCGCGACTGCGCGGCCTGCTCGTCGTTCCACACCGCGGGCAGCGCGTGCACCAGCATCTGCTGGAGCTGGTCGCCGCCCCGCACGGTCAGGTCGAGCGCGGCCGGCAGGTCCATGTCGAGCAGCACCGCGATGATCTGGTCCGCGCGGGCGGTGAACACCGACTCCGAGATGTCCTTCAGCGTCGCGGCATCGGCTTCGGCGCCCTTGCGGGCGAAATTGCTCAGCCAGGACCGCAGCCGGCCGTCGTCCTCCCACAGCTTGCGCAGGTCGTCCCGGTCGCCGAGGTGATGTCCCAGCATCCGCAGGACGTCCAGGTAGCGACCGGACACCTTGGACTTCTCCAGCACCGTGAACGCCCGCTGCGCCAGGGAATCCGAGACGGCCGTCGACGGCAGCGCGGTGAGGAAGTCCTTGAGCTCGGCCATGGTGGGCGCGGAGTTCCGGTACAGCGCCTCCCACACCGCTTCGCCGGTGCCCGGCCGGTCCGGCGCGCGCAGCTGCTCGCGGAACCGGGCGGTGGTCTCCTGCCGCACCGAGCCACCGGAGGCCACCGCGGCGGCGGCGACCGCCGCGTCCAGCGGCATGAACGGATCGCTGATCGTCGGCGCCAGCAGCCGCCACCAGCGGGCGTCGATCGCCTCGGCGACCTCGGCCGCGCCGGGGCCCGCCAGGCGGCGGGCCAGCACGTCGCGCAGCAGGTCGGTCATCTCCGGACCGCACGTCCAGCGCGCCGGGTCGACGCCGGCGTGCGGGTGCTCCGCCCACCACTCGACGAACCGCCCGGCCGCCTCGGCGAACCGGCCCACCCTGGGCCGCACGCCGAACCTGGTCGCGGTCCGCAGCAGCAGGTCCATCCGCTCCGGGGCGACGGCGCCGGCGGCCGCCTCGACCAGGATGCAGGCCTCCTCCACCTCGTCCGGGCTCCACGGCCGCGGCGACAGCGGAGCCCGGGAATCGGCCGGGGTGCCGCGCACGATCTCGTCGATCTCGCCGCGCAGCAACGCGATCCGCACCCGACCGGCCTGCGCCGCGTTCGCCTCGGCCAGCTTCGCCAGCACCGGCAGCGCGGGCGACGAGGCCAGCACCGCGTCCAGCACCGGTTCGACGACGTCCGATGTGGACACCGGCGGCGGGGACACCAGCCAGTCAGCCAGCGCCATCGCGGAATCCTGCCCGGACACGGCCTCTTCGAGCATCAGCACGCCGGCGGCCAGCCGGTCCGCCGCGCCCGGCCGCCGGTCGTCGCGGTTGCGGGCGAACTGGTGCGACAGCTCGATGGCGTCGACCACGTCGTAGGGGTCGGCGCCGAGGAAGCGCGGCACCCAGTGGCGGGCGGCGGCGGTCGGCTCGTCCTTCCGGCGTTCCCCGGTGACCAGGTTGAACACCACGTAGTCGGAGTTGCGGTCCGGATCGGCCAGCGACCCGGCCCAGTCCGGGTGCACCGCCAGCACCTCGTGGCGGCTGTACTGCGGGTTGGTGGCGAACACCCGGAAACCCACCCGCAGCGCCCGTTCCTGGGGCAGCAGGAGCGTTCCGGCCGCGATCCAGCGCACCGCGGTCTCGGCGTCCTCGCTGACGAACACCACCCGCGACGCGTTCTCGCCGTGCAGCCGGTCCATCGCGGAATGCACTGCGAGCAGCCAGGATTCGCCGTCCTGCCGGCTCAGCACCCAGTCCCGCAACGCCTCGACACCCAGCGGCCCCGCCTCGGGTTCGGCCGACACCGCCACGCATTCGGTGCTCTCCGCGGGCTGCTCGACCCACCACGGCGCGGCCCACAGCTGCGCGGGCCGGATCGGCCCGTACAGCTGCGGATCGGTGGTGGCCAGCGCGTGGGTGAACTGGTTGCCCTCCCGGACCCCGCCGGTCTCGGCGCCCAGGTAGATCCCGCGGGCCGTCGCGTAGACGCCGTCGTGCACGTGCACCAGCGACGGCGGGTACTGCGAGACCTCGCGCTTCTCGCGCATCCAGCCCACCGGGGCCTCGTAGAGCGCTGAGCGCTGCACCGCGGTCATCATCTCGTCCGTGGTGCCCGGCGAGACGGCCTGGAACTGGAATCCCGCGCCACCTCGCAGGCCCTGGCCCGGCCGGCAGTCGGTGTAGTACAGCGACTGGAACTCGCGCCCGCTCATCCTCGGCTCCGTTCGATGATCCGGAAGTGGCTGAGCAGCCACAGCAGTGGTTCGTCCACGCGGAACGGCCGCACCCCGGCCGGGTCGATCTGCTTGCGGCCATAGTCCGGTTCCGCGCCGAGCGAGGAAACCGCGAAATAGCGGAACGTCTGGTAATGCGCGCGCAGGTGCCCGTCGATGTCGTCGGCACCGAGGTCGGCCAGCAGTGCCCGCAGGTGCTCGTCGGTGTCCTGGCCGCCCGCCTCGTCGTACTGCGGGCCGGTGGCCGGCGGGCGGAGCAGCGGGTGGTTCGCGCCGAGCATCCCGAAGAACGCATCGATCTTGGAGAACACCACGGCGATGGGGGTCTCGACCTTCTTGCGGTCGCTGAGCCCGACGCTGGTGCGCAGCATCTCGGTGACCCGGGTGAGCACGTTGATCGGCGGCTCGGTCCCCTGGCGGCTGGCGTCCGGCACCGCGATCCGGTCCGCCGCGCCCGGCAGCTGGAACGGGTCGAGCAGCACGATCAGCCCGTCCGCGGCGGTCAGGTACGCCTGGCTGTTGACGAACTCCTGGGTCGTCATGTCCTCGCCGGCGGCGTCGTAGAACGACAGCGTCGTGGTGTTGTGCACCTCGCGGCCGAACTGGACGCGCGGCTGCCGCCACTGCATGACCAGCGGGACGCGGATGCCGTCCGCCGAGCCGGCGGTCGACTCGAACAGCGACCGGTCGTCGAACAGCGCGTGCTCGTAGTCCGCCAGCCACTGCGCGGTGCCGACCCCGGCCTGCTCGCCGGCGAAGGAGATGTCGGCGCCGAAGCGGCGGCGGATGTTGTTCCGCAGCTCGTGCACCAGCACCGTGGTGTAGACGGTCTTCCCGGCGTCCTTGCCGCCCACCACCCCGATCAGCGGGCTGCGGCCCTCGGCGAAGTTGGCGGGCAGCGGCGTGTGGCACACCGGGCAGGCGCGGATGCCGCTGACCGTGCCGCAGTCCGGGCACGGCGCCTTGCGCGGCGTGCGCCCGAACCGCGACGTCGGGGGCGCGAAGGTCGGCCAGGACGCGGGTGCGTAGCCGGTGAGCCGCTGCCGCTCGGCGTCGACGGCCTTGCGGCACTTCTCGCGGCCGGGCGCGGGCCGGCCGGTGCACTGGAACCGCAGGTTGCCCGCGGGGAACCGGTGGTAGCAGTAGGGACAAGCGACCTTGGCCATCAGCAGCCTTCCGCGTTCCGCCGCAATTTCAATGGAAATCGAAGATCCGATTTCCATTGAAATTGCGGTCCTCCGGCGTGTCGGCCGGCCGACATGCCGGAGGTTGTGGACAACTTCCGCAATTTCCATTGAAATTGCGGAACTCCTCGCCCGGGGGCGACGGCGGGGCCTGGGGGCGGTTGCGCCGCGTCGGGGATGGGCATCAGGGCACCTTCAGCTGGGAGATCGGCGGGTCGATCAGCTGGACGCCGGGGGCGTTGACGAAGCACCGCAGCCAGTAGGGCTTCCGGCGCGGCAGCTCGACGGTCAGCTCCACCGGGTCGCCGAGGTCGTGGACGTCGCGGTGCACGACCTGGCCGTCGTCGGGTTTGAGCGGCATGACGCGGCCGGGCGCGAGGACCACCAGCACCGTGCAGTCCGGGACGGGCTGGTCGGCGGTCACCACGATGCGCGCGGTGCTCGCGCCGAAGAGCCGGTTCTGCCGTTCGATCCGGTAGCTGACCTGCGGCGGCGCCCCGGGCAGCACCAGCGCGACGGGATCGGACCGGCTTTCGCCGTTGTCGGCGGACGCGATCGCGGACACCTGCACGCGCACGTCGCCGGGCCCGGCGTCGATCCGGCAGCCGCCGCCGGCCTGGTACTGCTGCCGGGTCAGCCGCACCCGCCCGGCCTCCGCGTCGGCCGCCGGGTTCGCCCAGGTCACCTCGGCCATCCGGACGCCGCCCGGCCACACCCAGGACAGCACCAGCTCGCGGCCGAAGCGCCGCGCGTCGAGCGAGGTGACCGGCGGTAGCGTCGCGGCGACCCGGGCAGTGTGCCGCACGGGCACGGTCCCGGCGGCGACCTCGGTGCCGTCCGGGCGGCGGTAGCGAGCGGTCAGCAGGTAGGTGTAGTCGCCGTCGACGTCCACAGTGGAGTCGCGAAAAGCGGTGCTGCCGTTGGTGGGGACGACGACGTCGTCGGACTCCCCGTCCCGGCGCCGCCGCACGTCGACGCCGACGACGTCCCGGTGGACGACCCAACTCCCCTCGACCGCCCCGGTGCGAACGGCCAGCCGGACCCCGTGCACGGGAGGCAGCACGTCGACCACCGCCCCGGCGGGCCGCGACCACGCGCCGCCTTCCCCGGCGGCGAAAACCGCGTACCCGACGCTCCCGCCCGCCGCCACGGCGGCGTCCACCACCACCGTCTCCGCGCCTTCGGCGACCACGTCGCCGTCGTCGGCGTCGCCGGGCGTCCGCCCGGCTCGCCGCACCACCCGGTACCGGGTGGCGTCGTCGTGGTCGGGCTTCGCCCGCCACGACACCCGCACCCCGACGCCTTCCGGCTGCGCCGTCACGGCGTCGACCGGGCTCAGCGGGATGCGCCGCAGCTCCGCCGCTATCGCGTCGTCGTCGGCGGCGAGCCGCGCGGCTTCGCCGAGCTGGCGCCTGGCTTCGGCTTCGGCTCCGCCGCGCAGCGCGCGGTCCGCCGCTTCGCGGAGTTCCCGCACCTGCTGCGCGTGCCGGTCGACGGCCGCTTTCGCGGCCGCGGCCTCGTCGGTGTCGATGATCGCGGCCAGGGTTTGCTGTGCGGCGATGAGGTTTCCGGCGGCGAGGAGTTCGGTGACCTTCTGCAGCCCGGTCACCGGCGGTGCGGCAGAACCGGTTTCGCTGAGCACGCTGACCACCGCCAGCCGCGCTTCGTCCGCGTCCAGGCTGCTGCGGCCGAGCACTCGCAGCAGCGCGCTGGCCGGTGCGCCGTTCTCGCGGAGCCGTCGCACGTCGTCGAGCAGGTGGTAGAGCGCGAGCAGCCGGAGGTCTGCGCCTTCCTTGCCCGCGGCGGTGTTGAGCAGGCCGAGCGCTTCGCGGGCGGGCTGGTTGCCGGAGCGCCGGTTCTCCCGGTCGATCGCCTGCTGGACGGCTTTGGCGCTGAGTCCGGCGGGTTTGGGCGGGCTGCTCTCGAAGTCCGCCAGGAGCTTGTAGCTGTCGAGCTTTCCGTGCAGGAGCTCGGGAATCCCGGTGATCTCGGCGTCGCCCAGCAGCGCCTTGAGGCGGCGGAAGAGGGTGTCGGGCAGGCCGCTGGTCTTCGGCAGTTCCGTCGGCGGCGCGGTCCGCACCCCGGCCTTGGTCAGGGCCCGGTCGACCTCGGCGGGCGCCAGCTGGCCGAAGGTCTCGCGCATCGCCTCCAGCTGGCCCGGCGTGATCAGGCCGAGTTCGCCGAAGTTCGCCTTCAGCATCGCGACGAGTTCGTCGACCTGCGCCTGGCTGGCCCCGGCCCGGGCGTCGTTGCGGTTGCGCCACCAGGCCATGCTGGACATCTCGTTGCCGGGCGCGCGCCGCAGCTCCTCGTCCTCGCGCAGGAAGGCCTTGTAGACGCTGGTGGTGAAGCTGGACTTCGCGGTGGACTGGGCGCTCTTGTTCCAGTGCGAGCGGACCTCGGCGAGTCGCTGCGACAGCTCCGCGTCCGAGAAGCCCGGCTCGACCGCGTACCTGGTCAGCAGGTCGTCGGGTAATCGGCCGCTGCGCCCCCGCAGCGGCCGGACCACCTCGCGCTCGTAGACCTTGGGATCGAAGGGTTGCATCGGAGCCCGTCTCTGACCTCGTGATTCCGGTGGAAACCAACGCGCTTGTCGTGAGTGGCCATGGCCGCTCGGACAGCCACTGCCACTCACGGCCGTCCACCTCGCTTCGTGAATGGCCACGGTCGCTCCAGCGACCACTGCCGCTCACGACCCCACCTGCGCCGAGACGCTGGCGGGTTCGGGTGGAGCCGCTTCAGCCGGAGACCGTGATCCCGGCGACCACCCTCTTTGCCTCGGCGACCTCCTCGTCGCTGCGGACGCTCACCCGGACCTTGATGTCCAGCGACTTCCCGGTGGACGGTTCGGTGGCGGTCAGTTCCAGCAGGCCCTCGTCGTCGACGGTCATCCGGATGTTCACCGGCGATCCGACCGGCAGCGGCGGCAGCCCGTCGATGAGGCCCTTGCCCTCGTTGATCGGTTTGTTCTCGGCGAGTTCCGGCCCGGCGACCACGCCGGACTGCTCGAACAGCTCGATCATCACCCCGGTCTGGCCCGCTTCGACGGTGGCCGCCTCCAGGACGCGCTCCTCGGTGGGCAGCGAGTCGTTGGCGTGCACGAGGTGCTTGACGAAGTGCTGCGTCGGCTTCTGCTGCCAGTCCGGGTCGCTGGTGTCCACCAGCTTCACGCCGAAGGCCTTGGGCAGCACGTTGCGGGTCTTCTTGGCGGCGAGGTCCTCCAGCGCCTTGACCGAAATCCCGGTCTGCTGCGCCACGTTCTGCACGGCCTCGGCGACGCCGGTGGCGCCCTGCTCGGCGGCGTCGGTCATCTCGCGGTGCACCACGCGGCCCAGCGCGTACAGCGCGGCGCCCTTGGCCACCGCCAGGTCCGGGTCGTGCAGCTTCGGCTCCCAGCCGAAGTCGGCGCGCAGCCGCTCGGCGACCGCCGGCATCTTCGTCGACCCGCCGACCAGCAGCACGTCGTCGATCTGCGCGCCGGGCTGCTTCTCCTGCAGCGTCGCCAGGGTGCGCTTGAGGATGTCGATGGTCTTGTCCAGCAGGTCCTGGGTTTCGGCCTCGAACTGCGCGCGGGTCACCTCGACGCGCGCGCTGACCCCGGCGCCGCGCAGCGCCACCGCCCGGGACTCCGCCTTGGAGAGCTGCTTCTTGGTGTCCTCGGCGGTGGTCGCCAGCGACTGCAGGAACTCCTCGTCGTCCTCGACCTCGGTGCCGTCCGGCGCCTGCTCCAGGAACTTCGCCAGCAGGTGGTTGCGCAGCCGCAGGTCCCAGTCCGCGCCGCCGAGGTGGTCGTCGCCGTCGGTGCAGACCACCACGATCTCGTCCTTAGACACCCGGATCACCGTGGTGTCGAAGGTGCCGCCGCCGAGGTCGTAGACGAGGATCGTCTTGTCCTCGGCGTCGGTGGTCGCCTCGTAGTGCAGCGCCGCGGCCACCGGCTCGGGCACGATGCCGATCACGTCCAGCCCGGCGATCTGGCCGGCGTTCTTGGTCGCGCTGCGCTCCAGCATGCCGAAGTAGGCGGGCACGGTGATCACGGCGCGGCTCGCCTCGCCGCCGGTGTGCGCGGCCGCGTCCTGGGCGAGCTGCTTGAGGATCAGCGCCGAGATCGATTCCGGCGTGTAGGTGGTGCCGTGGAACGCGAACTCGGCGTCGCTGCCCATCTGCCGCTTGATCAGCGACACCACCCGGTCCGGGTCGATGATCGCGGAGTTCTTGGCCACCGACCCGACGACCACGTTGGACTCGTTCTCGAAGAACACCACCGAGGGCGTGGTCTCGCTGCTGTCGGTGTTGCGGCAGACGGTCGGGCGGCCGGTCTCGTCGACGTACGAGATGGCCGAGTAGGTGGTGCCCAGGTCGATGCCGAACACCTTCAGGTCGCTGTCAGACATCTGCGCTCATCCCCTCTGCTCGCGGGTCGTTCTCGGTGGCGGGCGCGGTTTCGGCGCTCCAGCGGTACACGTGCACCCGCGCGGGGACGGTCACGCGATCGGTCGTGGTGTCCAGGTATCCGTCGGAGACGACGAGGGCGATCTGCTCGTGCCGGCCGGGGTCGTCGGCCGGGAGGACCTTGATGGCGCGGTGCTCGCGCGCCGAGAACGCGGCGCCGACCTCGGGCCGGATCGGCGCGCTGCCGCAGCGCTCCAGGGCCTGTTCCGCGCTCAGCGCGAAGGATTCGAGGAGGTCCGCGATCTGCTGCCGGCCGAGCTCCGCGGGCAGCGTGCGGGCCTGGTGCAGCAGGTCCTTGCGGAGGTTCTGCAGGTCCGTGGTGATCGGGCGCAGCACGAGGTTCTGCTCCCCGGCGCGCAGCCGCTCCACTTCGGCGTGCAGCTTGTCGATGACGCGCTCGCGGGCGGCGGCGCGCTCGTGGTGCTCGCGAACCTGCTCGGTGAGCGCCGCGACCGCGTCGGTCAGCCGCGCGAGCGGGTCCGGCTCAGGTAACGGCTCGGCGGATTCCGCAAGCGGCTCAACCGGTTCCGGCTCCTGGTCCGCCTCCGGTACCGCCGGTTCGGGTACGCCGGCGACCGCGTCGACCGGCTCCCCGGTGTCCGCCCGCCGTTCGCCGTGCCCTGGCTCGTCGCGCATGAACTCGCCCGCCTCGCTGCTCACCGCTGCCGCGGAGTGACCAGTAGATGATCACCAAGCCTAGTATTCTCCCGCACCGTTCAAGCGGGATTCGCGGACTTTGACGGCAGCACGGCGGAAGCGGTTCCCGGCGGCGGTTGCTCCGAACCGGTGAGTCACGACCCGTGAGTACTTTGTGCCGCTATAGCAGCACAACGTACTCACGGCTGGTGACCAGCGGAGTTGAAGAGGGTGGCGGCGCATCGGGGCGCGGACCGCCGCCACCCGCGCACTCACCGGGTGGCGAGCACGTCCTCGCGGAACACCTGCGGCGCGATCAGCGCGCCACCGGCGAAGTTCCGCTCGACCTCGGCGATCTCGTCCGGGTTCGGCTTGGGGTTGTCGCAGTCCGGCCCGGCGCTGGCGCCCGACATCAGGTCCTCGCACAGCCCGGTCCGGTTGTCCGGCAGACCGAGGATGTGCCCGAGCTCGTGCGCCGCGATGCGGATGGTGTCGTGGCCCTCGTTCACGGCCTGGCGCCCCATCCAGACCCGGCCCTTCCCGAGCCCGATCACCTCGGCGCGCGGCCAGCCGTCGTCGGCGAGCACCACGACGTCGGCGGCGCCGCCGGAGGCCGGCTCCAGCCGGACGTTCTGCACGTTCTCGTTCCAGACCTTCGCGCCGGCGTCCACCGCATCGCGGAATTCGGCCGCCTGGCTGGCGTCGTAGGTGACGACCCGGACGTTCTCCGGGACCGCCGCGCCGGCCGAGGCCGGGACGACGAGCGCGACCAGGAATGCGATGAGCAAACCGACGACGGGTCTTATCGTTCGGGGCAGGTTCATCTGCGGACCTCCTAAACGAACCGGATCACGGTGCCCTCGAACGTATTGCCCCCACCAGCGCCGCACGGTCTCCTGGCGTAGATGTGCCACGACGCGAATTTCCCGGAATTGCGGCGGCCGGTCGCTTTTCCCGCGAAATACCGGAAATTGCGTGGCCGCCGGATCGGCGCAACAGCAGAATGAACTAGTGCCACCGGAACTTTGGGAGGACATCGAGATGACCGGCGAACTCAAGCCCATGCCCCGGGACTGGCAGCGCGCGCTGGCCATCGTCGCGCACCCCGATGACCTCGAGTACGGCTGCTCGGGCGCGGTGGCCGCCTGGACCGCGAGCGGCCGGGAGGTCTCCTACCTGCTGGTGACGCGCGGCGAGGCGGGCATCGACGGGGTCCCCCCTGGGCAGGCGGCGCCGCTGCGCGAAGCCGAGCAGCTCGCCGGCGCCGCCGAGGTGGGCGTGCATTCGGTGGAGTTCCTCGACCACCGCGACGGCGTGATCGAGTACGGCCTGGCGCTGCGCCGGGACCTGGCGCGCGCCATCCGCGAGCACCGGCCGGGGCTGGTGATCACGCTCAACCACCACGACAGCTGGGGGCCGGGCAGCTGGAACAGCGCCGACCACCGGGCGGTGGGCCTGGCGGCGCTGGACGCGGTGGCGGACGCCGGGAACCGCTGGATCTTCCCGGAGCTCGTCGACCACGGCTACGAACCGTGGTCGGGGGTGCGCTGGGTCGCGGTGGCCGGATCGCCGTACCCGACGCACGCCGTGGACATCACCGACACCCTGGACCGGGCGGTGGCGTCGCTGGCGGCGCACCGCACCTACCTGGAGGCGCTCAGCGACGAGCCCGCCGAGCAGCACGCCCGGAGCTTCCTGGAGGGGGCGGCCCGCGAGCACGCCGACCGCTTCGGCGGCCGCACGTGCGCCGCGTTCGAGCTGATCGGCGAGGCATGACGCCCGCGCCGGAGGTTTCCGCTGGTCACGCCGGCCGTGCGCGTTTCGGGGTGCTATCGCGCCCCAAAGCACTCACGGCCCGGGACCTGCCGGAGCAGCGCCTCGATCGGTATGACGAGGAGTGGGAACGCGGGTAGCATCGCGGTATGAAGGTGAGTGTGAGCCTGACCGACGAAGACGTCAGCTTCGTCGACGAGTACGCCCAGCAGATCGGCGCGCCCTCCCGCTCGGCGGTGATCCACCAAGCGATCAACCTGCTGCGCAGCGCCGATCTGGAAGACGCCTACGCCAGTGCCTGGGAGGAGTGGGACGCCGGCGACGACGCGCAGCTGTGGGACGCGACGGCCGCCGACGGGATCGCCGATGCGGCGCGGTGACCTCTACTGGGTCGACTTCGAGCCGATCCGCGGCTCGGAGGCCAACAAGACCCGGCCCGCGGTCGTGATCAGCAACGACGCCGCGAACCGCAGCGCCCAGCGCGCGGGCCGAGGGGTGATCACCGTGGTGCCGGTGACGTCCAACGTCGACCGGGTCCACCCGTTCCAGGTGCTCCTGCGGGCCGACGAATGCGGCCTGCCCAAGGACTCGAAAGCCCAGGCCGAGCAGATCCGGGCGGTGGCGGTGCACCGCCTCGGCAACCGGATCGGAACGCTACCGCGCAAGACCCTGGAGAAGCTCGACAACGCCCTCCGCCTGCACCTGCGGCTCTGACCCGTCCGGCGCGGGTAGCGGACCGTCTCGACTCCGGGATGCCCCGGTGACGGCGGCTCAGACCAGAGCGGGCAGGCCGACCGCGGCGTCCACGGCGATCGCCACGAACAGCAGCGCCAGGTACGAGTTCGACAGGTGGAACAGCTTCATCGGGTTGTAGGCCCGGCCGTCGCGCACCGCCGCGTGCATGCGCTGCGCGACGATCAGGAACGCCGCCCCGGCGAGCACCGCGAACGCCACGTACACCCAGCTCGTCACCGGCACCAGCAGCAGCGTGCAGCCCACCGTCGCCCAGCTGTAGGCCAGGATCCGCGCGGACACCTGCCGCGTGGTGGCGACCACCGGCAGCATCGGCACCCCGGCTCGCGCGTAGTCGTCCTTGTACTTCATCGCCAGCGACCAGAAGTGCGGCGGCGTCCACAGGAACACCACGCCGAACATCACCAGCGCCGGCCACTCCACCGTGCCGGTGACGGCGGCCCAGCCGACCACCACGGGCATGCAGCCGGCCGCGCCGCCCCACACGATGTTCTGCGAGGTCCGGCGCTTGAGCACCAGCGTGTAGACGAAGACGTAGAACAGCAGCGCGGCGGTGGCCAGGATCGCCGACAGCAGGTTCGCGCCCAGCCACAGCACGGCGAAGGACACCAGGCCCAGCACGATGCCGAAGATCAGGGCGTTGCGGCGCGGCACCTCGTAGCGCACCAGCGGGCGCTTCTTGGTCCGGTTCATCACCGCGTCGATGTCGGAGTCCGCCACGCAGTTGAGGGCGTTCGCGGCCCCGGCCGACATGGCGCCGCCGAGCAGTGTCACGGCCACCAGCCACAGCGACGGGATGCCGCGCTGCGCGAGGAACATCGCGGGGATCGTGGTGACCAGCAGCAGCTCGATGACGCGCGGCTTGGTCAACGCCACGTAGGCCGCCAGCACGCCGCGCCGGCGACCGGCGGGCGGGGCGGACTCGGGGGCGGCAGAAGAGGGGATGGCTGTCATGAGGCGCGCGATTCCTCCGACTTCGCGAGCTCGACGATCGGCTTGCCCGCCATCCGCAGCTCGTGCCAGTGCGTCACCTTGCGCTCGGCGACGAACGCGCCGAACGGGATCGTGCCGGCCAGCAGCACCAGCAGCATCCGGCCGATCGGCACGCGGAGCTGGGTGGTGGCCACCACGGCGACGAGCAGGTAGACCATGTACAGCCAGCCGTGCGCCACGCCGATCCGGAAGGTCCACGTCTCGCCGAGCTGCTGGGTAGCGGAACCCTCCGCCCACAGACCGGCGAAATGGCCGTACTTCAGCACCATCGACGCGCAAAGCAGGATCAACAGCACCGCGGTGACGTACGCCATGATCCGGTAGAACGCCAGCACACCAGGCTTCACGCCAATCCCTCAATCCCGCCTCGTGCTTGGAAAGACCGGTGTCAATAGACCGTACGCCACACGCTCGGAGGACCTGCGCCGGACCTCGTGCAGAGTGGCGGCGCCCACCTTTGAACCTGTTCTCGTGGTCGTTTTGCGTACGTGGTCCCGTAGCGGAACCTCGGACGCCGCCTCAGTCCGGGATCCCCGGCTCATGCATGCCCACGAGGCGTCAGATCATCCGGTAGGCCTTGGCGATCAGCTCGAAGGAGTGCAGCTTGGTGTCCCGGTCCGGGACGTTGGCGGTCAGCATCAGCTCGTCGGCACCGGTGCGTTCGCGCAGCTCGTCGAGCCCAGACCGGACGGTGTCCGGCGCGCCGTGCACGGCGTCGGCCAGCCAGCCGTCGAGGAAGCTCCGCTCCAGCTCGGAGTACGGGTACTCGCGGGCTTCCCGGCGGGACGGCTGCTTGCCGGGCATGCCGCGCCGCAGCCGCAGCATGCTCAGCGCGACCGGGCGGATGATGTCCAGCGCCTCCTCGTCGGTGTCGGCGGCGACGGCCTGCACGCCGATCAGCGCGTACGGCGCGTCCAGCACCTCCGAGGGTCTGAACGACCGCCGGTAGAGATCCAGCGCCGGCACCGTGTTCTGCGCGCTGAAGTGGTGCGCGAAGGCGAACGGGAGGCCGAGCTCGCCGGCCAGCTGCGCGCTGAACCCGCTGGAACCGAGCAGCCAGATCGGCGGCGTGGGGCCGTGCGGCACGGACTGGATCGCGGCGTAGGGGTGATCGACCGGGAAGTCGTCGCCGAGGAAGGCGATCAGCTCGCCGAGCTGCTGCGGGAAGTCGTCGACGGACAGCGGCCCGGCGGTGCGCCGCAGGGCGCGGGCGGTGGCCTGGTCGGTGCCGGGCGCGCGACCGATGCCGAGGTCGATGCGGCCGGGGTGCAGCGCCTGCAGGGTGCCGAACTGCTCGGCGACGACCAGCGGCGCGTGGTTGGGCAGCATCACGCCGCCGGAGCCCAGGCGCAGGCTGGTGGTGTGCGCGGCGAGGTGCGCGATCACCACGGCGGGCGCGGAGCTGGCGATGCCGGGCATGCCGTGGTGCTCGGCGACCCACAGCCGGTGGAATCCCCACTGCTCGACGCCGCGGGCCAGCTCGGTGGTGGTGTTCAAGGCATCGGCCGGGCTGTGCGCGACGCCGACCGTGGACAGGTCGAGCACGGACAAGGGCACGGGCGAATCGCCGCGGGCGACGCCCCTGATCGGATCGGCCTGCGGGGAGGTCGCGCTGCCCTCGGCGCGCTCCGGCGTCACATCGGTCTCCATCGTCGAACCCAACCACCGGGACGTCGCCCTTGTTCCCCAGCCACGTGTGCCCGCGATTACAACGCACCCAGGCGGCCAATGCCCGGGCCCGAGCCGGTCCAATTTCGGGCAGAATCGGGAAACCACTCCGCGGAAATCCGCACGCCGGCGATCTGAAACGCCCAATTTCAGGCAAAATCGGGAAACCACGGGTCTCGCGCTTCGCGTCGGTGCGGCGAACGGGTGCCCAATTTCAGGCAGAATCGGGAACCCGCCGCGGCCGCGCTTTCAGCCCGGGGTCAGGGCGTAGTCCCGCGTGGTTTCCGGCGCCGGGCGGCGGGTGATGATCGAATCGCGGATCTCGCCCGCCCGGACCGCGCCGTTCGACAGCAACGACGACGTGAGGCCGTGCGTGTGCTCGGTGCCGCCCTGGAGGTAGATGCCGCCCCCGAGATCTGTGGTGCGGATCCGGTAGTCCCGTTCCACCTGCAGCCGCCCCTGGTCGTCGCGGGCGCAGTACCGGGCGGCCTCGCCGAGGATCCCGAACGGATCGCGCGGGCGGCACCCGGTCGCGTACACGAGCAGGTCGGACTCCAGCACCGTCCGCTCGCCCGAGGGCAGGAACTCGACGGTGACCGCCACGCCGTCCGAACGCGTCGATACGTCGGTGACGCGGGAGGCGTTGAGGATCCGCAGCCGCTGCTCGCCGCGCACCTTCTCCTGGTACGCCCGCGAGTACAGCTCCTCGATGAGATCGAGGTCGACCACCGAGTAGTTGGTGTTGCGGTGGTAGTTCATTAGGTCGCCGCGGACCTCCGGGGACGCCGCGTAGAAGTCGTCCACCGCCTGCGGGTCGAAGATCCGGTTGGCGAACGGGCTGTCGTCGGCGGGACTGAACCCGTACCGGCTGAACACCGAGCACACCTCGGCTGCGGGGAACGTCCGGTGCAGGTATTCGGTGGCCTCGGCGGCGCTCTGCCCGGCACCGACGACGACGCAGCGCTGCGGCGCGTCGGCGAGCTTGCCGACGCGGTGCAGCAGATCCAGGTTGTGCCACACCCGGTCGCTGAGTTCCGCGCCCGCAGGCAGGTTCGCTTCGAGCCCCATCGCGAGCACAACGTTGCGCGCCCGGTGCACCGTCGTCCGGCCGTCGTGGCGGACGACCACCTCGAAGTGCTCTTCCCGGGGCCGGATCTCGACGACCTCGGAGTCGTAGCGCACGACGTCGTCGAGCCGGGCCGCGGCCCACTCCAGGTAGTCGTGGTATTCGACGCGGGTCGGGAACATCGTCTTGTGGTTGATGAAGTCGACCAGCCGCTGCTTGTCGTGCAGGTAGGAGAGGAACGAGAAGTCGCTGGCCGGATTGCGCATCGTGACCAGGTCCTTGAGGAACGACACCTGCATGGTGGTGCCCTCGATCAGCATTCCCCGGTGCCACCCGAACGCGGCCTTCCGTTCGAAGAACACGCCGTCGAGCCGGTCCGGCCCAGGCGCGGTGCGGTTGTGCTCCTCGATGGCGATGGCCAGCGCCAGGTTGGACGGTCCGAACCCGATTCCCAGCACGTCGTGGATTTTGTCGTCGACCGCAGACACGTCTTCCCCTCAGCTTCGCCGGCACCGTTTCGCGGGCACCCGGATCTACCGGCGAAATCCGCTGGATCGCGCCGGGGCCCGGACCGGGTCGTCAGTCCCGGTCGTGGTTGTGCTTGTCGTGGTATTCCGTTTCGGCCATGCCGTACTTCCAGTACCCGATGGCGAGGACGGAGTGCGCGTCCATGCCGCGGTCCGCGCGCAGGTGTTGCCGGATGCCGCGGACGATTCCGGATTCTCCCGCGACCCACGCCGAAACGTCCACGTCCGACGGCATTTCCAGCTCTTGCACGGCGTCGATCAGCCGCCGCGAACGGCCGGCCACCGCGCCTTCCCTGGGCAGCCAGGTCCACCGCACGTCCAGCGGCGTCTCGACGTGCTGCTGGTCGGCGGAGTCGCCGACTTCGACGAACACCTGGCCGCGCGCGGTGGGCGGCAGGTTCTCGACGATCGCGGAGATCGCGGGCAGCGCGGTCTCGTCGCCGGCCAGCAGGTACCACTCGGCGGCCCGGCAGGTCTTGCCGCCCGGCCCCATCACGCCGATCCGGTCGCCCGGTCGGGCCCGCCGAGCCCAGTTGGAGGCCACGCCGTGCTCGCCGTGCAGCACGAAGTCGACGTCGAGCTCGCCGCTGGCCTCGTCGTAGCGGCGCACGGTGTAGGTGCGCATGGTCGGCCGCTCGTGCTGCTCCGGCCACCGGTAGCGGCCGGTGTCCTCGTCGATCACGGGCAGCACCGGGCGCTGCTGCCCCTGCTGCGGAACGAAGACCTTGATGTTCGGGCCGGTGTGCTCGTCCAGGAATCCGGAGAGCTCGGCCCCGCCCAGGGTGATCCGCCGCATCGATGGGCTGAGTTCAGCCGTGCGCAGCACTTGCAGGTCGCGTGCCGGTGGCCGCTTGCGCCGGAGTCGATCCGCGGTACCCATCGGTCATGCATTCCTTCCTGCCACGGTGATCATGTCAGTTAAGGCTAACCTAACCACAGACGTCGGTCGTTGTCTTCCCCGCGGTGGCTCAGATCTCTACCGCCGCGCGGCGACGAGTTTCCGGCCCTGCGGCGCGGAATCCCCGATGCGCGCCGCGAGGATCGCGCCCACCAGCGCGAATCCGGCCGACACCAGCATCGCCAGGTGATAGCCGCCGAGCCCGTCGGTGCCGACGGCGGCCAGCACGGAAGCGGTGATCGCCACGCCCAGCGCTGACCCGATCTGGCGCTGGACGTTGAACAAGGTCGAGGCTCCGCCGGTCGCGGACTTGTCGATCGTCGCGAAGGCGACGACCTGCAGCTCGGCGGAGGCCGCGCCGACGAAGAAGCCCGAGGCCAGCTGGACGGCCGCGGCGAGCCACGCGTCGCCGGGGCCGATCGCGTTCATCAGCGCGAACGACGCCGCGGCGCCGAGCATCGAGGCCGCGATCAGCCGCCGCGGCCCGAACCTGCGGTGCGCCCAGCCGATCAGCTGCGAGGCGATCATCAGCCCGATCGCCTTCGGCAGCGTCACCAGCCCGGTCTCCCACGCCGACGCGCCCAGCCCCGACTGGTACATCAGCGTGAACCCGTAGAGCGTGCCGAGGAATCCGGCGACGCAGGCGAACAGGATCAGGCTGCCGCGCCGGAACGACGCGTCGGCGAACAGCTTCAGGTCGAGCATCGGTTGCGCCGCCCGCAACTGCGTCCGGACCAGCACCGCCAGGCAGCCGATCCCGGCCAGCCCGCAGGCCCAGAAGTGGGGCGAGGCGGGACCGGTCTGCGACACCGCCTCCAGCGCGAACATGACCAGCCCCAGTCCCGGCGCGGCCAGGGCGAATCCGAGCCCGTCGAAGCGCTTCTCCGGCGCCTCCACGTGCTCGGCCAGGAACCACGCGCCGAACAGCAGGGCCAGCAGCCCGACCGGCAGATTCACGTAGAAGCCCCAGCGCCAGGTGAGGTTCTCGACGAAGAAGCCGCCCAGCACCGGGCCGAGCGCGGGGGCCACCGCCGTCGGCAGCAGCAGCACGCGGGACAGCCGGATCCGCTCGTGCGGCGGGTAGGCCCGGAACAGCATGGTCAGCGCCACCGGGCTCATCACGCCGCCGCCGGCGCCCTGCAGCACCCGCGCGAGGGTCAGCTGCGTCAGGTCGGTGGCCAGCCCGCAGAGCGCCGACGCGACGACGAACGCCGCGAAAGCGCCGAGGAACACCCGTTTCGTGCCGAAGCGGTCGCCGAGCCAGCCGGAGACCGGGATGCACGCCGCCAGGCTGACCAGGTAGCCGACGTTGATCGCCGAGGTCGCGGAGGGCGGGACGGCGAACTCGGCGCCGATCGCGGGCAGCGCCACGTTGACGATCGTGGCGTCCATGCCGTTCATGAACATCGCCGCCACGTAGCAGATGCACACCGCGACCTGCGGCCGAACGCCGCGCAGCACCGTCGCCATCAGCGTGCGGGCCGCATGTCGGTCCAGTTCACCTCGATGTGGTCGACGCAGGACTCCCGGTCGTCGGGGCCGTGCGCGACGCTCCATCCGGCGGGCACGTCTATCGCGGCGGGCCACAGCGAGTACTGGTCCTGATCGTTGATCAGCGCGTAGTACTCCGCCTCGGGGTCGTCGAACGGGTTCCTCATGGTCGTGCTCCTTGCGATGTTGAACTCCCACCGGTCGCGGGTGGTCTCGTGCGCGCTTCGGATCGCTATGGCGCTCCAAAACGCGCACGAAGGGTGACCAGCGAGAACAGCGGGCCCGCAACGCTCCGGCGAACAGGGCTGGCGGCCGTCACGCGGTGACCTCGGTCAGGGTTCGGTCGACGATCGCCGCGATCTCCGCGAGCGGTTCGCATTGCGTCATGTCCTTGTGCTCGCAGGCGATGTCGTGGTTGTGCACCACCCCATCGACGTACGGCTGCCACATCTGCGCGGTCAGCTCGGCCTTGGCCGGGTTGACCGTGGCGGTGAAGAACAGCACGTCGCCGTGGAACTTGTCGTGGTCGGCCTGGTTCTCCAGCACTGCGCAGTTGGCGAAGTTGTCGATGATCGCCGTGATGCTGTGCTCTTCGAGGTTGGCCAGCGCGCTGCCCTCCGCCGACAGGATCTCCATCACGTCTGCCCTGGTCAGCGGCCCGTCACCTAGTTCGGAGAGGTCGTAACCGGCCATGTAGAGCAGCGCCATCAGCGCTTCTTCCTCGGTGGGCAGCTCGTCCCACACGTCCTTCGGGTACGAGTCGAGCATGCACAGGAACCGCACCTCTTCGCCCTGTTCCTGCAGCTGGGTGCTCATCTCGTGCGCGACGACGCCACCGAAGGACCAGCCGAGGAAGTGGTACGGCCCGTGCGGCTGCACCTCCCGGATGTGCTCCAGGTATTCGGCGGCCATCTCCCGCAGGCTCGCCGCGACGGGCTTCGGTTCGGCGAGCCCGCGCGACTGGACGCCGTAGATCGGCCGCTCGGCGTCGATGTGCTTGAGCAGCCCGGAGAACGGCCAGGCCAGCCCGGCCGCCGGGTGCACGCAGAACAGCGGTTCCTTGCCGCCCTCGGTGCGCAGCGGCAGCAGGATCTCCAGCGCGTCGCGCGATCCCCCGCTGTGCAGCCGCTCCGCGAGACCGGCCACGGTCGGCGCGGCGAAGAGGCTGCCGACGTTGACGCGCAGGCCCATCGCGTCGCGGATGCGGCCGATCAGCTTGGCGGCCAGCAGCGAATGCCCGCCGAGGTCGAAGAAGCTGTCCTCGACGCCGACCCGCGGCAGCCCGAGCACCTCCGCGAACAACCCGCAGAGGATTTCCTCGGTCGGGTTGCGCGGCATCTCGTTGCCGACGGATTCGCCGAGGTCCGGCGCGGGCAGCGCGCGGCGGTCGAGCTTCCCGTTGGGCAGCAACGGCAACGCGTCGACGAACACCACCGCCGCGGGCACCATGTAGTCCGGCAGCGACTCCGCCACGTGCCGCCGCAGCTCGGCCGGGTCGCCACCGCCGACGACGTAGGCGACGAGCCGCTTGTCGCCCGGGACGTCCTGGCGGACCACGGCCGCGACCTGCGTGACACCGGGATGCCTGGCCAGCACCGCCTCGACCTCGCCGAGCTCGATGCGGAACCCGCGGATCTTCACCTGGTCGTCCGCGCGGCCGGCGAAGTCCAGCACCCCGTCCGCCCGCCAGCGCACCAGGTCACCGGTGCGGTACATGCGGGAACCGGGCGGCCCGAACGGGTCGGCGACGAACCGCCCGGCGGTCAGGCCCGGCCGGTCGAGGTAACCGCGCGCCAGCCCGTGCCCGGCGACGTAGAGCTCGCCGACCACGCCGGGCGGCGTGGGCTGGAGCGCCTCGTCCAGCACGTAGAGCCGGGCTCCCGGGTCGGGCACGCCGATCGGCACCGTGCTGCCGACGGCATCCGGATCGCAGTCCCACAGCGTCGAGTTGACGGTGGCCTCGGTCGGCCCGTAGCAGTTGAGCATCCGCCGGTCCCGCGCCCACCTCAGCACCAGCTCGGACGGCACGTTCTCGGCCCCGCACAACAAGGTCGCGTTCGGCGGCAGCTCGGTGTCGGCCGGGAACATGCCCATCATCGACGGCCCGATGGCCAGGTGCGTGACGCGGTGCCGCCGCGCGTACTCCGCGAGCGGTTCGCCCGGCACCCGCAGGTCGGAGGGCACGACGACGAGGGTGCCGCCGCCGAGCAATCCCATGCAGATCTCCCAGAACGCCACGTCGAAGCTCGGCGAGGCGAACTGCAGCACCCGGCTGCCGGCGGTGATGCCGACCCGGTGGCGCTGGGTGGCGAGCAGCTTGGCGATGCCGCGGTGCGGCACGACCACGCCCTTCGGAGTGCCGGTGGAGCCGGAGGTGTAGATGACGTACGCCGCGTCGTCCAGCCCCGGCCTCGTCGGTTCGACGCCGCCGGTAGGACTGTCTTCGCAGCTCAGCAAGGCCGTTGGGAGATCGGCGCGGAGATCGTCGGTGAGCACCAGGCGCGGCTTCGCGTCCTCGGCCATGTGCCGCAGCCGTTCCGCCGGGTACTCCGGGTCGAGCGCCAGGTACGCCGCGCCGGCGGTCATCACCGCGAGCAGGCCGATGATCAGCTCGGGCGAGCGGGGCAGCAGCACGCCGACGATGTCGCCAGGGCCGACGCCCTGCTCGGCCAGCAGCCGCGCCTGCTCGGTCACCCGCCGGTCGAGCTCGCGATAGCTGAGCTCCACGTCGTCGAAGATCAGCGCTGGCTTGTCCGGCTGCCGCGCGACCTGCTCGGCGAACAGCTCCGGGAAGGTCCCGGCCGCGGCCACGTCGGCGGCGGCGTCACCCCAGGCCAGCACCTCCTGCCGGGCCGCATCGCCCAGGACGTCCAGGCGTCCGATCGGCGCCGCCGGGTCTTCGACGGCGGCCGCGAGCAGCCGGACGAACCGCGCGGCCAGGTCTTCGACGGTGCGCTCGGTGAAAAGGTCGGTGCTGTACTGCACCAGTCCGTCGGACCCGCCGTCGGCGCGCTCGCTGAGGCTGAACGCCAGGTCGAACTTGGCCGCCCCGGCGGGCACGGTGTCCACTGTGGTCTCAAGCCCGGGCAGGTCCGCCGCGACGGCCTCGGCCGCGCCCCAGTACGCGAGCATCACCTGGAACAGCGGGTGCCGGGACAGCGAACGAGCCGGGTTGAGCACCTCGGCGAGCCGCTCGAACGGCAGCTCCGCGTTGTCGAACGCGGCCAGGTCGACCTGCCGCACCCGGTCGACCAGCTCGGCGAAGCCCGGCTCCCCGGAGGTGTCGGTGCGCAGCACGAGGCTGTTGACGAAGAAGCCGACCAGGTCGTCGAGCGAGTCGTCGCCGCGACCGGCCACCGGCGACCCGATCGGGATGTCGGTGCCGGCACCGTGCCTGGTCAGCAGCGCCACCAGCCCGGCCTGCAGCACCATGAACACGCTGGCCCGGTGCTCGCCCGCCAGCCGCCGGAGCCGCTGGTGCAGGGCGGGATCGAGCTCGAACCGCACCGTCCCGCCCCGGTGGCTGGACACCGCCGGGCGCGGGAAGTCGGTGGGCAGCTCCAGCTGGTCGGGCAGGTCGGCGAGGGCCTGCCGCCAGAACGCCAGCTGCCGCCCCGCGAGCCCGTCCGGGTCGGCCTCGTCCCCGAGCAGTTCCCGCTGCCAGAGCGTGTAATCCACGTATTGCACGGGAAGATCCGGCCATTCCGGGGCCGTGCCCGCCGCCCGCGCGGCATAGGCGGTCGACAGGTCGCGCACGAGCGGTCGAGTGGACCACTCGTCACCGGCCACGTGGTGCAACAGCACGAGCAACAGGTGCTCGCCGTGCTCCCGGGCCGGTTCGGATGCCGTGAACAGCATTGTCCGGATCGGCGGCTCCTCGGCCAGGTCGAACCCCTGCCGAACCGCGGCTTCGAGCACGTCATCAACACCGACAACCCGCTCCACCCCCGAGGAGTCCCGCAATTTCAATGGAAATCGAGGGTTCGATTTCAATGGAAATTGCGGATCACCAGACGCCGGGACCCGGACCACCGTCAGCTCGGGCACGGCGTCGAGCACCTGCTGGCGCGGCTCGCCGAGCTCGTCCGGGAAGATCGTGCGCAGGCTCTCGTGCCTGCGCACGACGTCGCCGATGGCCGCGCTCAGCGCCGCGACGTCCAGCTCGCCGGACATCTTCAGCACCAGCGGCATGTTGTAGGTGGCGCTGCTGCCTTCCAGCCGGTTCAGGAACCACAAGCGCTGCTGCGCGAACGAAAGCGGGACCCGCTCCGGCCGTTGCACCGGCCGTAGCGCGGGCCGTCGCGCGCCCGTTCCGAGCTGCGCGGCGAGGCCCGCGACGGTCGGATGGTCGAAGAGGCTGCGGATGGTCAGCTCCGCGCCGAGCTCGGTGCGCACCCGCGCCAGCAGCCGCGCGGCCAGCAGGGAATGCCCGCCCAGCTCGAAGAACCCGTCGTCGATGCCGACCCCGCGGACGCCGAGCACCTCGGCGAACAGCCGGCACAGCGCCTCCTCGACGGCGTCGCGCGGTCCCCGGCCACCGGCATCCCCGCCGAAGTCCGGCGCGGGCAACGCCCGGACGTCCAGCTTCCCGTTGGCCGTCAACGGGATCTCGTCCACCGGCACGAAGGCCGACGGCACCATGTAGCCCGGCAGCCGCTCCGCCAGGTGCCCGCGCAGTTCGCCCGCCGCGGCCGCGCCGACCACGTAGCCGACCAGCCGCTGATCGCCCGGCTGGTCCTCGCGCACCACGACGGCGGCCTGCCGCACCGCCGGGTGCGCGAGCAGCTGCGCCTCGATCTCGCCGAGCTCGATGCGGAACCCGCGCACCTTGACCTGCTGGTCGGCGCGGCCGACGAACTCGATGCCGCCCTCCGGCCGCCACCTGCCCAGGTCGCCGGAGCGGTACATGCGGGTGCCCGGCGCGCCGTGCGGGTCCGCGACGAACCGCTGCGCGGTCAGCCCGCGCCGCCCGAGGTAGCCGCGGGCCAGGCCTTCGCCGGCCACGTACAGCTCCCCGACCACGCCCGGCGGCACCGGCTGCAGCAGCCCGTCGAGCAGGTAGACCCGCAGGTCCGGGATGCCGCGGCCGATCAGGCTGCCGTCGCGGCGGGCCACCGCCTCGCGGTCGAGCTCCACGTAGGACACGTGCACGGTGGTCTCGGTGATCCCGTACATGTTGATCAGCTTCGGCGATTCCGGCCGCCGGGCGTACCAGTCGTCCAACCTGGACAGTTCCAGCGCCTCGCCGCCGAAGATCACGTACCGCAGCGCCAGCTCGGTGCCCGGGTTCTCCCGGTCGGCCTGGCTGAGCTGGTAGAACGCCGAAGGCGTCTGGTTGAGCACGGTCACGCGCTCGCGGGCCAGCAGCCGCAGGAATTCCTGCGGCGACCGGGAGACCTCGTGCGGGACCACCACGAGCCGGCCGCCGTGCAGCAGCGCGCCCCACAGCTCCCAGACGGAGAAGTCGAAGGCGTAGGAGTGGAACAGCGTCCAGACGTCGTCGGCGCCGAAGGAGAACCACGGGTCGGTGGCGCCGAAGAGCCGGACAACGTTGTGGTGCGGGATCGCCACGCCCTTGGGCCGCCCGGTCGAGCCGGAGGTGTAGATCACGTAGGCGGCGTGCTCGGCGGTCAGCGGCCCGCGCTCGCCCGACTTCGGGTCGCGCTGCGAATGCCGGGCGATCTCCGCGATCTCGCCCGGATCGTCCAGCAGGATGCGGGTGGTGCCCTCCGGCAGCCGCGCCGCGTGGTCGGCATCGCTGATCAGCACGGTCGGCTGCGCGTCACCGACGATGTAGCGGATCCGATCGGCGGGGTGTCCCGGGTCCAGCGGCAGGTACGCGGCACCGGCCTTCAGCACCGCCAGCAGCGCCACGACCAGCTCGGCGGAGCGCGGCAGCGCCAGCGCGACCAGCTGCTCCGGCCCGACGCCGTGGTCGATGAGGTGGTGCGCGAGCTGGTTGGCCTGCGCGTCGAGCTCGGCGTAGGTGAGGCGCTGCTCGCCGAACGTGACCGCGACCGCGTCCGGTGTGCGCATCGCCTGCTCCTCGAACAGCTGCGGCAGGGTCGCCGCGGGCTGTTCCCGGGTGCCCGGGATCGGCGCGTTCCACTCGTCGAGGATCCGGTCGCGCTCCTGCGGCGAGAGCAGGTCGATCCGGCCGACCGGGGTGTCGCCGGGGCAGTCCGCGAACGCCTGGAGGAAGCGCAGGAACCGCTCGCGGTGCGCGGTGAGCTCCGGCTCGCCGTAGCGATCCGGGTTGGCGTCGAACTCGAACCGCAGCTCGTCGTCGCCGGTCGGGTACGCCGCGACGGTCAGGTCGTCGACCGGCCCGGCCGCGAGGTTGTGCACGGTCGCCGGGCTGCCGCCGAAGGCCAGCTCGTAGTCGAAGGACTTGATGTTGATCAGCGGCCCGAACAGCGGCCGGTCCGAACCCAGCAGCCCGAGGTCCCGGCGCAGGTCTTCGCCGCGGTAGCGCTGGTGCTTGTGCACCTCGCGCATGGCCTTGCCGACCTGCGAGATCAGCTCGGCGCGCGTGGTGTCCGGGGCGATCCGCAGCCGCAGCGGCAGCACGTTGACGACCATGCCGGGCACCCGCAGCAACCCCGCCGACCCGAGCCGCCCCATCACCGGCAGCCCGAGCACCACGTCCGCGGCTCCGGTCATCCGGTGCAGGTAGGCGCCGAAGGCGGCGATGAGCGCGTGCGTCCCGGTCGCGCGGCTCTCGCTCCCGGCGAGCGCCAGCGCGGGCCCCGCCGCGGAGGTGCCGGTCTGCCGGCGGAACGAGTGCGCGGCAGGGCTCGAATCCCCGGCCAGCGACACGACGTCCGGGTGGTCGGCGAACTGCTCCCGCCAGAACTCCGCGTCCGCGGCGAACTTCGGCGACTCCCGGTAGTCCAGTTCCGCGGCCGGCAGGGAGCTCAGCGGGCCGAACGGCGACGGCCCGCCGTCCGGTTCGTCGTACAGCTCGGCGACCCGCCGGAGCAGCAGGGAGAAGCCGTACCCGTCGATGGCCACGTGGTGGATCCGCTGGTACCACCACCAGCGCTCGTCGCCGAGCTTGAGCAGCGCCGCGGTCCACAGCCGGCCGCCATCGGCCCGCGACCGCGTCAGGTCGACGGGTTCCCGCAGGTCGGCGCGCATCCAGGCGAGCGCGTGCGCCTCGGGATCGGCGGCGGTCGAGCAGTCGATCACCGGGAGCTCGGGGTCGTCGGGCTCGTCGATGACCTGCCGCGGCTCACCTGCGGAGTCGACCACCCGCAGCCGCAGCGTCTCCGCCTCGGCGACCACCCGGCGCAGCGCCGACGCGAACCGGGCCGGGTCCACGGGCCCGTGGACCTCGACGTACTCGGCGGTGTTGAAGATCGGGTTGGCTCGGTCCAGCTGCTGCGCGAACCAGATCCCCGCCTGCGCGGTGGACAATGGCAGTTGCTCGTCGGCACGGCCCGGCATCGCTCTCCCCACGATCAACAAAACAGGTAAGGCTTACCTTAATTCTCAACCGTTTCGCGGTACAGCCGCCAGGCGCATAGACCGACGTGGGGCTACTCACCCGACGCGGGCCGCGCGAACACCATCAGGGCCGAGTTCTTGTTCGGCAGACCCACCTCCGCGGCCCGGTCGAAGCCGGCCTTGCCGAACGCGCCCACCGAGGCTCCGTTGTGGACGTTGGGCTCGGCGACGACCCGCCGGCATTCCCGGTCGGCGGCCAGCAATCCCTCGGCCACCGCGCGCAGCAGCGCCGACCCCACGCCGCGCCCGATCGCGTCCGGCTCGCCGATCGCGATGTGCACGCCGAGGTCGTGCGGCTCGTGCGAGTAGCAGCGCGCCAGCTTGTCGCGCTGCACCCGGTAAAGCTCGACGTATCCGACATCCCGCCCGTCGAACCCGACGATGCACGGCACCGAATGCTGCCCGGCGAGCTGACCGGCCAGCTCGTCCCGCCACTGCGCCACCGGCCACGCCTGGCCCCAGTTGACCGCGACGTGCTCGTTGTTCATCCAGCGGTGCACCAGCTCGACGTCCGGTCCGCCGTCCGCGCCGTCGACCCGGACCGGCCGCAGCGACCAGCCCGCGCCCAGCTCCGGGATCGGCACGCCGCGAACGTCCGGGACGTCCGACCGCAGCGGGTTCCGCGCCTCGAACGGCACGGCCTGCACCCGGATCTCCCCCGACTCCGTGCGATACCGCAGCCCGGAGCCGTTGAGCGCGGCGAGATCGGTCAGCGTCGGGCTGGTCAACCAGTGCCCGACCAGCCATTCCACGTCCGGATACGCCTCGGCGACGGCCCGCAGCCGATCCGCGAGCCCGGCGAGCAGATCCGCCTCGTGCACGACACCGCGCCGCCCCAGCAACCCGATGACCGCCAGCGCGCCACGCGTCAACAGCGCCGCGGTCGCACCCGTGACGTCGCCGGGCTGCCAGCCGCGAACCGCGGGCAGCAACCGGCCCTCGACGTGCGAGGACAACCAGCGCTGCGCCTCCTCGGCATCGGAGACCGAGCGGGCCACCGCGACCAGGTCCTCGGGCAGCGCCAGCGGATCGACCGCGCGGCGCGGCAAGGCGTCCACCAGCCAGTCCAGCAGCGAGCCCGAGCCGGCGGCGTTGATCGGCGCGTCGGGCAACGCCCGGGCTCGCGCGTCGGCGGAGCACGCGGCCGCGAGCAACGCCGGCTCGGCCACCTCGACCGGACCGCCCGTCGCGTCCAGCACGTGGATCGGACCGAAGCCGTGCGCGCCGGTCGGCGAGTCGTAGACGACGTCCGTGCGCAGGCGCAGCGATCCGATGGTCAACCGCAGCGGCCCCTCCGCGACCGGGGTGTGCGTCTCGGCCAGCCACCGCCGCAACAGCACCGAGGTCCGCTGGTGCGGCTGCCCGGCAAGGTCGACTCCAGTCGTCACGCAACGCTCCCTAAGCACAGCAATCCGTTCCGTTCTGTGAGCGAAGCCTAACCTGACTACCCGATCTCGTGACCGCGCCTCACCCGACTGACGCATCCCGGCGCGCGGCCGACCTGGACTCGTCACCGAACGTGCGAAACGAGCACAGTGGACGAAGCCGCGTCACGATCACTGAGAGTGCGATGGGGTTTTGATCGCCTGATCATCAGTACCTGATCCGGTGATGATCGTTGTTTTCCGCTGGGCGAGCACCCACCATCGCCCCTACTCTCCGAGCTATCGAATCGGCCGCACCGTCCGGAGAGGAGTTCACCAATGGAAGACGCCGACTCTGTCGTGCCCCTCCGGCCGGGATTCGACATCCAGGTCCGAGGCTTCAACCGCCACCAGGTCATCGAGCACCTGGAACTGCTGGAGGACCAGCTGCGACTGGTCACCATCGACCGCAACGAAGCGGCACAGCTCAACTCCGACCTCCGGAAGCTCTGCGACGACACCCGCCGCAGCCTCGACGCCGCCGAGGAGCGCCTCAAGCGCATCGAATCCTCCGACACCGGACTGCCCGCCGCCTCCCAGCGCGTGCAGAACATGCTCTCGATCGCCGAAGAAGAGGTGCAGACCCTGCGCGATCGGGCGCGGCGGCAGGCCGAGATCATCCGCGGCACCGCCGAGACCGAGGCGCGCGAGCTGATCGGCGAAGCCGAGCGGGCCGCGAGCGAGCTGCGCAACGAGTGCAGCGAGCTGGTCGCGGACGTCGAATCGAGGCGCGCGCGGCTGCACCGCGAGCACGACCAGAAGGCCAGCGATCTGCGCTCCCGGGAACACCGGCTGCGGCAGAACATCCGCAACGAGTACAAGCGGACCATGTCGGAGGCCCAGGAAGAGGCCGACACCCTGATCGCCGACACCCGGCGGCGGTGCGGCGAGTGGGACGCCGAAACCGAGCAGCGGCGGCTGGCCGCGCTGGAGGAGATCCGCACCAAGCAGCTCCGGCTGGAAGAGATGCGCATCTCGGTGCTGGCGTCGATGGACAACGCCCGCCGGCTGCTGGACGACTCCGCGGCCGACCTGCGCGGCCAGAACACGGCGCTGAGCATCGCGGACGACGAGACCAGGCAAATCACCCAGGAAGTGCCGGTCGAGCAGGTCGAGCAGCAGCCGGTCCGACTGCCGGAACAGCGCGAGGACGTGCAGACCTACACCATCCCCATCGAGCGGGCGCGCACCAACGGCGCCGCCCCGCACCCCGGACCCGCCCGGCAGAGCTGATCGGAGCACCTCGTGGACCTGCTCGTGCTGATGTTCGTCACCGGTTTCGCCTTGGCCACGCTGATCTTCTGGCCGCTGCTGCAACGGGCGAACCGGCGTCTCGCCGAGAGCGGTGTCTCCGAAGCGGCGATCGCACCGAAGGGCAAACACGCGCTGCGCACGCCGGACGCCCCGGCCAGGTCGGCCTCGCCGACGGTCATCGCCCGGCGGCCGAGCACCGATCAGGCCGCACCGGCGGAGTCCGAGCCGAAGCCCGAGCAGCCCCAGCCGGTGCCGGTCGCGCCGCAGCAGCGCACGGCGGAGCCGGTGGAGATCCCGGAGCTGCCGACCGACCTGTTCGGGAAGCACTTTGAGGCCAAGTTCAACCGGTCCCGCCAGCGGCTGGCCCGGCTCCGCGACGAGATCAGCAAGGAATGATCCTCGCCGCTGTTAATGCTCAGTCGTTCGTCCAGTCGACTTTCAGTTCGTCGCGCTGACCGAACCGTTCGAGGTGGCGGCCGATCACGTGCTGCACCCGGTCGAGCACCTCGGCGTTCTCCGCCTCGGCGCGCAGGGCGAGCGCGTCCGGCTCGCTCACCAGCAGGCAGCTGCCCGCACCGCGATCGGCGGGCAGGGTGATGCGGATGCCTTCCGGTTCCTCGGAAACCTCGCACTTCCGGCCGAGGTGCGAGGACAACTGCTTGGCGTAGCGGGTCGGCTTGTCGGTGCCCACCTTCGCCTGCGATCGAATCGTCAAGATGCCTCCCAAGTTAAGTTAGCCCAACCTAATTGGTACCAGCGGTTGCCGGCGGGTGCGAGATCTCACTCGCCCCGGCCTTCGGGGTCGCCTCGTTGCTACGTTCGAAAGGGACTCGGCACCCGAAGGCTGGAGCCCACTGTTGACCAACCCGCCGACCATCTACCTCGTCGCCACCACCGGACATCCGAACTACGGGGACGAACTGATCGCCGCGGCCTGGCTGAAGCACCTGGCGCGCGTCGCCCCGGACAGCGAGATCTGGGTCGACTGCCCCAATCCCGGACCGAGCGAGGTGCTGCTCGGCCACCTGCACCCGCGGGCCCGGTTCACCGACACGTTCTGGCGGCTGTGCTGGGAAGCCCCGTCCGACGGCCCGTGGGAGGTCGCGTCGTTCGTGCAGCACGCGATCGACAACCCGGGGCTGGCGCCGCGCTGGGTGGCGGGCATCGAACTGGCCGCCCGGGTCGACCTGGTGCACATCATCGGCGGCGGGTTCGTCAACGGCATCTGGCCGCGCCACCTCGGCCTGCTCGCGGCCGCGGTGGCGGCGACCCGGCGGTCCGGCGGCCGGGCCGTGATGACCGGTCAGGGCTTCTGGCCGGTCGCGCCCGAAGCGGAGCCGCTGCTGCGCAACCTCACCGCGCAGTTCGACGTCGTCGACGTGCGCGACGAGCCGTCGGTGGCGCTGGCCGGTGCCGCCTCGCACACCGGCGACGACATGTTCTTCGGCGTCGAACCCGGCCTGTACCGGGACGACGACCTGCGCGAGGTCATGGTGTGCCTGCAGTCGGACCTGCTCGACGTGACGGTGCCCGCGCTGGCCGGATTCCTGCTGGACACCCTCAGTGAATGGGGCGTGCGACCCGAGCAGGTCGGCATCGTGGAGGGCATCCCGCGGGTGGACCGCGAGGTCTTCGCGCTGGTCGAGCACGACCTGCCGGGCGCCCGGTTCTACCCGTTCGCCGAGATCATGGATGCCGGGCTGCCCGCGGCGGCCGGGCAGCGCTGGCTGTCCAGCCGGTTCCACCTGCACCTGATGGCCGCGGCGGCCGGGGCGCACGGGGTCGCGGTGTCGATCAACTCGGGCTACTACACCAACAAGCACCGGTCGCTGATCGACCGCGGTTCCGGCTGGACGCTCAGCGAGGGACTGCGGGTCCCGGCCATGCCGACCAGCGGCGGATTCGCCACCGACGTGCTGCGAGAACTGAAGCAGGCCAAGGAAGAACTCGCGAAGGCGATCTACGGGCGCTGATCTACTCCTCGCCGCCGGCTGCGTCTTCGCGCTGCCGACGGCGGTCGGCGATGTAGAACGGCGCAGCCGCCAGCACGGGCACCAGCATGCCCGCGAAGACGATCAGAAGAGAAGTGCCCACGGCCGACGAAACTCCGTCCACGGGTGGAAGAATCCACGCTTTGCTCCTCGCCCGGACGGGCGTCTCGCAGAGAGCATCGCTGCACCGCACGATACGTTAGCGGTGCAACATGTGCGCCCGGTCACATCGAGTCGGCGCGGATTCTTCCTACCTCGCAACGGGTTTCGCCCGCCGCCGGGCCCGCCCGCGCAACTTGCGCCGCTGCGCGGACGAGCCGGGAAATCCTCATCCGAGGAAGCGCGCGGTGGGCCATTCCTCCCTGATCCAGGCGCTGTTCCAGAACAGCCACTCGTACTCGGTGGCCCGGGTGAACGCTTCGAGCATCCGCTGCCGGGTCTCGTCGTCAGCGGCCTCGGCGACCCGGTCGGTGAGGTCGCGGGCCGTCAGCACGGCCGCGGCGAACTCGTCGTCGGCGTAGGTCTGGATCCACGCCCGGTACGGGTGGCCCTCGGCGCCTCCGGTGGCCTCCAGGATCGTGGTGCCGACGTGCTGGTACACCCAGAAGCACGGCAGGATCGCCGCCAACAGCACCGGATACGGCTCGGTCAGCGCGTTCGCGCGCAGGAACGAGGTGTAGGCAAGGCAGGACGGGGACGTGCCGATCCCGGCGATCTCGGCGTCGGACAGGCCGAACTCGGCGACGTACCCGGCGTGCAACCGGCGCTCCTCGACCAGCGCGCCCTGCGAGGCGCCGGCGAGGAACGCGGCGTCCTCGGCGTTGTCGGCGCGCGTCGCAGCGGCGGCCAGCGCCTGCGCGAAACCGACCAGGTAGCGCGCGTCCTGCACGATGTAGAACGCGAAGCGGTCGCGGTCCAGGGTGCCGTCGGTCAGCGCGGCGTTGAACGGGTGCTCGACGATCGCCTGCTGAAGATCGGCGGTGTGCGCCCAAGCCTTGGCGCAGAAACCGTCGGCGGGCGGAGCGGGCAACGTGCTCATCAGAACCTCTCGTAGCGTGTGGAAGCCCTTGCGCACAGGGCTCTACAGGTGTTTGGGAAATCGGTTTTGGCTCTTGTTCTTGAAGCGGCGAAGCCGCTTAGCCCACGCTCGCAACTTGCACCGCCGCGGGTTCTCAGACTGTGCCCACCCCGAAGGGGTTCTTGGCGAGGACAGCCCCGATGCCGCGTATTGGACATACGTAAGTCGGGGATCCCACAGTCCAGACGGCGTCTGAGGTTCCGCTACCCGCACCGCCACGCAGAACGAGCTTGGAAACCCCGAAAGGTCACCACCAGTGGTGGAAGTGGTGGACTGGGCCGTGGCCGTGGCCCACGTCGAGCCGGTCGGAGGCTCGCAGGGCCTCCGTCAGGTACTCCTTGGCCTCGCGCACCGCTTCGAGCCAGTCGCCGCGCTGCGGTCGCAGCGCGGCGATCGCGGCCGACAGCGTGCAGCCGGTGCCGTGGTCGTTAGTGGTCGCGACCCGCTCGCTGGAGAGGAACTCGGCGATCCCGTCGCCGTACAGCAGGTCCACGCTGGTCCCGCCGTCGAGGTGGCCGCCCTTGAGCAGCACCTGCTTCGCCCCCAGCCCGGCCAGCCGCTCGGCCTGCGCGGGCATGTCGGCGGGGTCGGTGAGCTCCGGCTCGCCCAGCAGGTCCGCGGCCTCCGGCAGGTTCGGGGTGATCAGGTCCACCCGCGGCAGCAGCTCCTCGCGCAGCGCGCCGACCGCTTCCGGGGCGAGCAGCCGGTCCCCGCTCTTGGCGACCATCACCGGGTCCAGCACGACGTGCGGCGGCGCGTAGCGGTCGAGCACCTCGACCACCGCGCGGATCACCTCGGCATTGGCCAGCATGCCGATCTTGACCGCGTCCACCCGCACGTCGTCGAGCAGCGTGACCAGCTGCGCGGTGATGAACTCCGGCGGCACCTCGTGGACCTCGGAAACCCCGGTGGTCGTCTGCGCGACCAGCGCGGTGATCACGGACATGCCGTAGGCGCCGTGCGCCGAGAAGGTCTTCAGGTCGGCCTGCACGCCTGCTCCGCCACTGGGGTCGGTGCCGGCGATGGTCAGCACATTGGGAACCATGACGTCCCTCCGCTAGTACGAGCTAGGTCAGGTTCAACGGGTCTGTTCTCAGCCCGGCAGCCGGGCACCCCGCGTCACTGCCACCAACCTAACAACCGGGCCCGGCCCGCGACCACGCCCGCCTCGCTGTTTCCGAACCAGTTCCGCGAAGCGGTGCCAAGCGCAAGAGCCGCCCTGCCGCAGCCTCCCGGACGGCTCTCAGTCGATCAGGCCCACCACCACGCCGGCGGTGAGCACCTCGCCGGGCCGCACCTGGTGCCACAGCGTGCCGGTGGCCAGCGCGGAAACCCAGCCGACCGTCCGGCCGCAGCGATCGCCGCCCACCCTGATCTCCGCCAACCGGTCGCCCACCCGCACCCGGCTGCCGTCCGCGACCAGCCAGCACACCAGCACGCCGCGCGCCGGATCGCGACCGGCCTGCCTGCGCCCGAGTTCGGGGAAGTGCACCTCGGTCATCCCGCCCCCCCTAGATGATCGCCCCAGCATTGCCCCAGGTGCGCCGCGCGACAAGACCGTTCGGCGGCCGGACCACTCCGATCGCAGCCGCCCGCCTGCTCCGATCGGCCCACGCGACCCGAGCGGAATCGGCACAGCGATCGAATTCACACCGTGAAGGCACCCACCGGTAGGCAAGGGGACCCTTCATCGCGGACTAAAGTGGTTGATGATGGAAACCACGACCGATGCCCCGAGCTTCGCCCGTTCCCGCCGGCAACCCCGGCCGGAGGATCCCGCCCGGATCTGGGCCCCGCTGGCGGACCTGACCGAAGCCGCCGTGGCGGCCGCCGGCTCGGGGACGGTGGCGATCACCCGCGGATTCGACCGCAACAGCAGGCAGCGCGCGAAGGCGCTGCGCGAGCTGCTGAACCGGCGCGACGTCGACGCCGTCGAGGTGACGCCGGCTCCGGGCAGCGCCCGGCTGCTGGCCGACGTCGACGTCACCGCCGTGGTCAATCTGATCGGCGCCGGCTCGTGGCAGCCCTACCGGGTGGCCGCCGAGCTGCGCGCCCCGGTGCTCACGCCGAAGCCGGGCGACGGCCCGGCCGAGGAGGTCACGCGGGACGTGATCGCCCTGGCCGGCGACTCGGGCCACCGCGACGTCGCGATCTCGCACGTCGCCGTCCGCTCCGAGGACCCCGCCGCCAGCCGGCTCACCCTGACCTACGACGGCGAGCAGCTGACGGTGCCCGGCGGTTGGTTGACCATCGCGGTGCAGGGCAGCGAGCTGGAGGTCAAGGTCGGCGGCGTGGACTTCCCGGAGCGCACGCTGAGCACCGGCGAGATCCGGGTGGAGGCCTTCGACGCGCCGCACCGGCTGGTCCGCGACGAGCTGCCGATCGCCGACTTCGAAGAAGCGGCGGTCACCTTCACCGCCGAGGCGAACGGCCTGGTGGTCCGCCCGGTCTGAGCCCCAGCCCACCGACTCACGTCCGCAGCTTCGAACGGAGCTGCGGACTTCTGCCTTTCCGGGAACCGCCGTCCGAGTGAATGATCACTCGGAGTTTCCAGGCCACCCGATGGAGATGTGTTCTGAGCCACTCCCGCGAATGATGCTGGCATATGCCGTCACGGTTCATACCCAACCGCGTCCCTCGATCAATACCGCGCGCTGGAGGCAGAGCGCGCGAACTGCAACAGGGAGGCTGGGGATCGTGGAGCCCACCAAGCAGTGGCATGTGAGCTGCCGCGATGTCGCCGGCAGACGTCGGGACATGGCGGTGTTCGTCAACCAGGAGAACGTCGTGCTGATCGCCCCACCGGGCGAGACCGCAGTGCTGTCACCGCTGGAGGTCGGCAGGCTGCGGGCGGCCTTGCGCGACGCGATCGTGCAGGCCGCCACGCTCGAGTGAACACCCATCGAGGGCGGGGGCGGACGACGGTCCGCTCCCGCTCTCGTGATCTCGGCCTTCCCCGCGCAGTCCGCTCACGGCATTATCTACTCCCGGTAACCTGGCGACCGAGAGGTGACTGCGTGAGCACGTTCTGGCAACGATCAGCCGCGCTCCTCGGGCGCGGAACGTCCGGCCTGCACACGGCGTTCGTCCTGGCCAAGCAGGGGGTGATCAGCCCACTCCGGCCGGACAAGCTGCTGCGGGTCGTCCTCGCCTGGCGGCGCTGGGGCATCACGCCGCCGCTGGGCTTCGCCGTCGGCTCGGTGCGCCACGCCGACCGCCCGGCCGTGATCGACGAGCGCGGCGCGCTCAGCTACGCCGAGCTCTCGCAGCGCACCACCCGGTTGGCCAACGGCCTGCGCGACCGCGTCCCCGGCGGCACCCGGATCGGCGTGCTGTGCCGCAACCACCACGGTCCGGTCGAAACGATCGTCGCCGCCGCCAAGCTCGGCGTCGACGTGGTGCTGCTCAACACCGGCCTGAGCAGCCGCCAGCTCGTCGACGTGATCGCCGAGCAGCGGGTCGGCCTGCTCGTCCTGGACGCCGAGTTCCGCAGCCACCTGCCGAACCTGCCCGAGGACCTCGATGCCGTGCTGGCGTGGACCGAGGGCACCACCCGCCACGACACCCTTGAGCACCTGATCACCACCGCGCCGGCCAAGCAGCTGCCCCGGCCGGGCCGGCACTCCCGGATGATCGTGCTGACCTCCGGCACCACCGGAACCCCGAAGGGCGCCCGCCGCCCCGATCCGGCGGCGCTGGCCCCCGCGGCGTCGATCCTGTCCCGGGTGCCGCTGCACAGCGGCGAACGAGTGCTCGTCAGCGCGCCGCTGTTCCACACCTGGGGAATCGCCGCGTTCCAGCTCGGCTCGGTACTCGGCGCGACACTGGTGCTGCACCGCAAGTTCGATCCCGAGCACGCGCTCAGCGCCGTAGAGCGCCACCAGTGCACGTCGATGTTCGCGGTGCCGGTGATGCTGCAGCGCATCCTCGAACTCCCCGAACGGATCCGCACCAAGTACGGCCACGATGCGCTGCGCATCGTGGCGAGCAGCGGTTCGGCGCTGCCCGCCGACCTGGCCACCAGGTTCCAGCGCGCCTTCGGGCCGGTGCTCTACAACCTCTACGGCTCCACTGAGGTGTCGTGGGTGAGCATCGCGACACCGCACGACCTGCGCGCCGCGCCTGGCACCGCGGGCCGACCGCCGCGAGGCACGATCGTGCGCATCCTCGGCGAGGACGGGACACCGGTGCGCCGCGGCGCGACCGGGCGGATCTTCGCGGGCAACGACATGCTCTTCGAGGGCTACACCAACGGCAGCAGCCGGGAGATCCGAGACGGACTGATGTCCACCGGCGACCTCGGGCGCATCGACGCCGCCGGGCGGTTGTTCGTCGTCGGCCGCGAAGACGACATGATCATCTCCGGCGGCGAGAACGTCTACCCCAAGGAGACCGAGGACGCCATCGCCGGGATGCCGGAGGTGTCCGAGGCCGCCGTCATCGGCGTCGACGACGCCGAGTTCGGGCAGCGGCTCGCGGCGTTCGTGGCGCTCCGCGCCGACGGCGACCTGGACGCCGAGCAGCTGCGCGACCGGCTTCGCGGCAGGCTGTCGAAGTTCGCCATGCCCCGCGATGTGGTGTTCCTCGACGAGCTGCCGCGCAACGCCACCGGCAAGGTCGTGCCGCGCGAGCTGCTCGCCCGCCTGGAGGCATGACCGGCACGGCTGCACGATCACGTCCCGTGGCGGGTTAGGCTGCCTCGGGTGAATGACCGTCTAGTGTGGATCGACTGCGAAATGACCGGTCTCGATCTCGGCAAGGACGCGCTGATCGAGATCGCCGCCCTGGTCACCGATGCCGACCTCAACATCCTCGGCGAAGGCGTGGACATCGTCATCCACGCCGACGACGAGGCGCTCGCCGGGATGCCCGACGTGGTGCGCGACATGCACGACCGCTCCGGGCTCACCGAAGAGGTGCGCCGCTCCGAGGTGACCCTCGAAGAAGCCGAACAGCGGGTGCTGGAGTACATCCGCCAGTACGTGCCGGTCGACCGTTCCGCGCCGCTGGCCGGCAACTCGATCGCCACCGACCGCGGCTTCATCTCGCGCGACATGCCGCGGCTGGACGCCCACCTGCACTACCGGATGGTGGACGTGTCGTCCATCAAGGAGCTGTGCCGCCGCTGGTACCCGCGGATCTACTACGCGCAGCCGGAGAAGGGCCTCGCGCACCGCGCGCTGGCCGACATCCGGGAGTCCATCCGCGAGCTCGCCTACTACCGGCGGACGGCGTTCGTCCCGCAGCCGGGGCCGACCAGCGAACAGGCCCAGGCGGTGGCCGCCGAACTGCTCAACGGCGATGGCGCCGGCAAGGCCCGCGAGACCCCGGAGAACGGCCGCTGACCAGCGCGCACCGGGATAACCGGAGCCGGTGGAAAACCCGGTGACAGCGCACGCTACTATGTGAGCGTTGCTCCGGAAGGGTCCGAAAGGGCCGGTCCGAGCGGCCGAGGTGGGTGTAGCTCAGTCGGTAGAGCACTGGGTTGTGGTCCCAGGTGTCGCGGGTTCGATTCCCGTCACTCACCCCAAAGAAAGGCCCCGTTCCGCTGGAACGGGGCCTTTCTTCATTGCCCGGTCGCTCGGGGTGAGCGGTTGTTCCCGGTGCCGCCGGGAACAACCGCTCACGCCCAACTCACCTGTTGCCCTGCACCCACTGGTCCCACGGGATCTGCCAGTCCCCGAAACCGTCCCAGGAACGCAGGTTCGGCCCGCCGGAATTGGTGATCTGCACGACGTCGCCCTTCTTCAGCAGGTCGAAGACCCACTTGGCGTTCTCCATGCTCATGTTGATGCAGCCGTGGCTGACGTTGCGCCGACCCTGGTCGCCCACCGACCACGGCGCGGCGTGCAGGAACTCGCCGCCGTTGGAGATCCGGACCGCCCACTTCACCTCGGTGCGGTAGCCGCCGGCCTCGATCGGCAGACCGTAGGTCGAGGAGTCCATCACCTTGGTGGCGTGGTGCTCCGTGACCACGTGCACGCCGTTGTTGGACGGGAAGGACGGCTTGCCCAGCGACACCGGCATGGTCCGGATCACCTCGCCGTTCTTCTCGATGCTCATCTGGTGCGAGGCACCGTCGGCCTTCAGGACGACCGCATCGCCGATCGTGATGGTGGCCTTGCGGTCCTCCTCGCCCCAGACCCCGTTGCCGAGGTCCTTGCCGTACACGTCGACGTCGATCGACACCTTGGTGCCCGGCTTCCAGTAGTCCTTCGGCCGCCAGTGCACCTCGCGGCTGTTGAACCAGTAGAACGCGCCCTCCACGGCCGGCTCGGTGCTGATCTTGATCGCTTCCTCGGCCTTGGCCTTGTCCGGCGCCGGGGCGTTCTGGCTGAAGTAGAAAGCCAGCGGCTGCCCCACGCCGACGGTCTGCCCGTCGAGCGGGTTCATCGACACGAAGCTCTTCTTGCCCGGCGAGACCGTGCTGAAGGTGGATTGCTGGGTGATGGCCGGCCCGCTCGCCCCCTGCGCGGTCACGGACAGCGTGTAGGTCTTGCCGTAGCCGAGCTTCTCGCCCGCCGTCCAGCTCGCCCCGTCCGGCGCGATGGCACCGGACAGCTTCGCGCCTTCCGAGTTGGTCAGCACCGCCTCGACGATCTTGCCGTTGACCGCCGTCGCCTTGATCGGCCCGGCCGGTGAGATGTCCTTGGCGCCGTTCTGCGGTGCCAGTTCCAGTGTCGGTGCGGGCGGCACCTCATCGGACGCCGGAGTGGTCCCCGAACCCGATTCGCTGCAGCCGGCGACGAGCAACGCCACCAAGCCGAAGATCAACATTGTCAACAGTCGTGAAACCCGTACGGGAACCCCGACCGAATTACGCCACTCCCTCATGGGCAACAGTCCGTCCGATCCGATGCGCCACTACGCCTGTGAACAGTGTGCAGCAATGCCCCGACAGTGTGTGAAGGGACCACAAGATGCACACCGGGTGACCGCCCCTGGCCGATCGCCCTCCATAGAGACGCAACGCCCCACCCCGAGGTTGCGTTCCCACCCCGGCAACCTCGTCGAACCCAAAACCGACCCCCCTGTTCGGCACCCCCACACGACCGTGCTAATGTTTTCCACGTCGCCAGGGAGACCGGCCGGAACGGAAACCGAAAGGGAACCGAACCGAACGGATCAGAACTGACCGGCAGCCAGCGCCAATAGCTCAACTGGCAGAGCAGCTGACTCTTAATCAGCGGGTTCGGGGTTCGAGTCCCTGTTGGCGCACTCGATATGCGGAACGCCCTGCTTACGCGGGGCGTTTCGCTTTTTCCATATCTCGTCATTGTTTTGGGGGGCCGAGCCCCCCAGGCCCCCCACGGTGCGGTGTTCGGCTTCCGTTCTCGGGTCGCCTTGGGTTGGCTTCCGGGCCTGGGTAGCTCCTGGGCCATAAAGCATCCTTCGGACTGGGTGGTTCCCCTAATCGGCTTGGTGAGGGGACGTCACCTTCCTTCTGGGTGGTTCCCCTTCTCGGCTCGGTGGGGGGACGTCACCTTCCTTGCACGCTGGCCCTGCTCGGCTTCGCCTCGCTGGGGGACCTGACTCTCGGATCGGATGGCCGCTCTCCTTGTCTTCTTGGCTTGGGTTGGTGGTCGTTGCGGCGTGGTTGCCGGTGGGGATCGGGGTTGTACCCGGTCGGACCTGGTTTTGCTGGGGGTTCTTGGCCAAGGATCTGGGGGTTGGCTACCGATCGGGGGTTGCTGCGGCTTGGCCTTCTTCGGGTCCTTGATCAGCTTCTTCGTCTTCGCGGTGACCCTGGCTTGCTTGGTTCGGCTGGTTCTTGCCCTTCGCCGGGGTTCCGGCTCCGATCGCAGCTCGGAGTTCTCCCGCGCGCTGATGGGCGTCGGGATGAGCGCCATGCTGTTGCCACCCCTGCTCCCCGCCGGCTTGTGGGCCGCGGTGTTCGTCGCCGGCTCCGCCTGGCTGGGCTTGCTGGCGCTGCGCCGGCGTCCCGCTCTCGCCTACCTGCACCACTTCGTGGGCTCGTTGGCGATGGCTTACATGTTCGCCGCTTCGCGGCCTCACTCCGCCGCTTCGCAGGCGTTCTCGTTGCCCTCCGGGCACTCGCACGGGCACTCGCACGGCGGCGCTCCGGGCGTCTTCGACGCCCATCCCGCCGGCTTCGCGTTTCCGCTCGTCGCTTGGGTGCTGATGATCTACAGCCTGCTCAGCGCCGGCTTCGCCGGCACCGATCTGCTGCGGCCCCCTCCGGCCTGCCGCCGGTTCGGCGCCGCGACCGAACTGGTCCTGTCGTTGGGCATGGCCCACATGTTCCTGACCACGCTCTGACCCCTGGGCCCCACCCGCACGAAGTGCACACGGGTCGCGGGCCTCCTCAGTCCATTCCGGACACTCGGAGGGTGATGTTCAGGCGGCCCGCCGCCATGCCGATCTCCGGTCCCGTGCCCGGGAACGTCTTCGGCACCCCGTGGTAGGCCAGCCGGGACGGGCCGCCGAAGACGAACAGGTCGCCCGAGCACAGCTCCACGTCCGTCCACGGCTTGTTGCGGTTCTCCGCGTTCCCGAAGCGGAAGACGCAACTGTCGCCGAGGCTCAGCGACACCACCGGTTCCCGGCTCCGCTCGTCGCGGTCCTGGTGCATGCCCATCCGCGCGTCGGCGTCGTAGAAGTTGACCAGCGCCACGTCCGGCCGGTAGTCCTCGGCGGCGCGGCCGTAGGCGTCGGCCAACGCTCTGCGCCCCAGCTCGCCGAGCCAGTCCGGGAACGGCGTGACCGGGGAACCGTCGCCGTCGTCGACCGTTCGCGAGTAGCGGTAGGGATACCAGTGCCAGCCGAGGCACACGGTCCGCACCGACATCACGCCGCCGCTGGGCAGCCGCGCCGACCGCAGGCCCGCCGGCGAACGCGCCCATTCCCGGCACGCGACGACCAGTTCGCGCTGCCGCTCGACGTCCAGCCAGTCGGGCACGTGCACCGCGCCCGGGGCGATCTCGGCCCGCTCGCGCGGGATCAACGAATCCACATCCGCCCCTCTACCACGCCAAGATCATCGCAGCTCGGCGATCTCCGCGTGAGAACGCTCTCAATGCTGGTTTCACTACTCCGTTCAGGTTAGGCTTGCCAAACTTTTGGAGCCAACCGGACAGGCAGGGAGCACCATGTTCCGTCCTCGTCGACTGCTCGCGGTCATCACCGCCGTGCTCGCGCTCGGCACCGCCGCGGCGTGCGGCACGTCGACCCCCGAGCAGTCCCCCGCGCCCCAAGGCACCGAGCGGATCGTCACTCACGCCAAGGGCCAGACCAAGATCACCGGCACCCCGAAGCGGGTGGTCGTGCTGGACACCGGAGAACTCGACGCGGTGCTGGCGCTGGGGGTCAAGCCGATCGGAACCGTGCTGCCGGACGCCAACAAGACGCTGCAGCCGTACCTCGCCGAGAAGGCCGGTGACATCGAGATCGTCGGCACCATCGGCTCCCCCAACCTGGAGAAGATCACGGCGCTCCAGCCGGACCTGATCCTCTCCAGCAAGGTCCGCGACGACCAGAACTACGAGGCGCTGAGCAGGATCGCGCCGACCGTGTTCGCCGAGACCGTCGGCAAGACCTGGAAGCAGAACTTCCTGCTCGACGCCGAAGCGCTGGGCAAGAAGGACGAGGCGCAGCGGATCCTCGACGCCTATCAGCAGCGCGCCGCCGACATCGGCAAGCAGGTCGGCGACCCGGCCGCCCGCAAGGTCAGCATGCTGCGGTTCATCCCCGGAGACATCCGCCTGTACGGCAAGGGCTCCTTCATCGGCACGATCCTGGCCGACGCGGGTTTCGGCCGCCCCGACAACCAGCAGATCGAGCAGACCCACACCAAGATCAGCCGCGAGCAGATCTCCCAGGCCGACGGCGACCAGCTGTTCTACGCCGCCTACGGCGAAAGCGCCAAGCAGCAGATGACCGGCGTGGTCGACTCGGTGCAGTGGACGACCCTCAACGCCGTGAAGAACGGCAAGGCCATCGAGGTCCAGGACGACACCTGGTACCTCGGCCTCGGCCCGATCGCCGCCAACCTGGTCCTGGACGACCTGCAGAAGGCCTTCGCCCAGCAGTGACCCGGAGAAGAGCCCATGGGTCCACCGGACTCACGGGCTCTTCGCTGCGCCGAGCCGCAGATCGCCGGCGCTGCGCCCGACGCGCAGCTCGCCCGCCCCGGGCTCGACGTCCACCACCACCGACACCTCGGCTCCCGCCTCGGCCTCGGCGACGGCGAACCCCGCCAGCCGCAGCGGCTCCGCGGCGTACACCTGCACCACCTCGCGTCCCGCTCGGTCGCCGGTGTTGCGCAGCTTGACCCGCACGCCCTCGCCTTCGGCGACGGCCTCCAGGTACTGCCAGGTCGTGTACCCGAGCCCGTGTCCGAAGTGGAACGCCGGTGTCACGCCCCGGTCTTCGTACGCGCGGTAGCCGACCACGGTTCCCTCGGTGTAATGCAGTTCGCCGTCCACCGGCTGCACACCTGGCAGCGGGACCGGGACGTCGGCGAGCTCGGCGGGGAACGTCGTCGGCAACCGGCCGCCGGGCTCCGCCTCGCCCAGCAGCACATCGGCCAGCGCGTCCCCGTACTCCTGGCTGCCGAACCAGGTCCACAGCACCGCGGGCACGTCGGCGGCCCACGGCATGAGCACCGGCGAACCGGCGTTGACCACCACGACGGTGTTCGGATTCGCCGCCACGACCTTGCGGATCAGCTCGTTCTGCGCGCCGGGCAGATCCAGCGAGTCGCGGTCGCGGCCCTCCGTCTCGACCTCGTCGTTGGTGCCGACCACGACCACCGCGACATCGGCGTCCCTGGCGACCGCGAGGGCCGCCGCGAGTTCGCTGGCGTCGTCCCATTCCCGTGCGCGGTGCCCGATTCCGACCGCCACCAGCGCATCGAGGCTCTGCGGGGTGAACTCCACGGTGAGCGCGGCCCGGCCGGCGTCGTCCAGGTCCGATTCCACGATCACCACGTTGAACCGCTGCTCGGGCGGCTCCAGCATGTCGCCCATCGGATCGTCGATCCCGTCCGCGCGCACCACGTCCGCGGCCAGCACCTCCCGGCCCGCGAGCTCGACGCGGAAGCCGCCGGTGCCGTTCACCCCGAACACGTGCTCGCCGACGTCGAGCAGGAGATTCCCCCGCAGCCGCAACGACTTCGTCCCGGCAGGCAGCCCGCCGAGCCACAGCAGCCGCTCGGTGCCGCGCAATTCGCTTTCGAGCACCTCGCCGTCGGCACCGAGGTAGTCGACGCGCAGGCCGTTGCCCTCGCCCGCCGGATCGGCGACCTCCGCACCCGGGATCACGTCCAGCAGCCGCCGGTGCCGGACACCGCGCTGGTACACGACATCCGCGTCCGGCAACGCCGCCCGCAGCCCGTCCAGCGGAGTCACCACGTGCGGCGGGCTGACGTGCGAGGAACCGCCGCCCTGCGCCGCCGGAATGGTGGCGTTCTCGCCGATCACCGCGACCTTGGCGACCTTCGGGTCGATCGGCAGCAGCGGCGCATCCGACACGACCTCGTTGCGCAGCAGCACGAATCCCTGCGCTGCGAGCCGCCGGATGACCGGCCGGGCCTCCTCCGGCGGACCGCCACCGCCAGGCTCGGAGTCCTCGAACGCGCCGACGCGGTCGGCCAGCCGCAGGACGCGCAGGACCTTGTCGTCGAGCACCGACTCGGGAACTCCGCCCTGCTCCACGGCCTTCGCGAGTTTCCCGTCGCTCCAGGGGCTTTTCGGCCCGGGCATCGCCAGGTCGAGACCGCCGAGCGCCGCCGCCTGGAGCGAGCGGGTGGCGAACCAGTCGGACACGAGCACGCCGTCCCACGCCCACTCGCCCTTGAGGATGTCGTTCACCAGCGCGGAATTCTCGGTCATCGTGCTGCCGTTCACCGAGTTGTAGGCGGCCATCAGCACCCACGGCGACGCCTTCGCGATGATCCGCTCGAACGGCTTGAGGTAGAGGTCGCGCAGCGTCCGCTCGTCGACGATCGCGTCGTAGCTGAGCCGCTCGGTCTCGCTGTCGTTGGCCACGAAGTGCTTCGGCGTCGCGGCCACCCCGCGCGACTGGATGCCCGCCACCACCTCGGCGCCGATCTCGCCGATCAGCAGCGGATCCTCCGAGAAGTTCTCGAAATGCCTTCCGCCGAAAGGACTTCGGTGCACGTTGACGGTCGGCGCCAGCACCACGTGCACGCCCCGGCGGCGCGCCTCGTCGCCGAACATCTCCCCCGCGGTCCGCGCCGCCGCCCGGTCCCACGTCGCCGCCAGCGCGGACGCCACCGGGAACAGCAGCGAGGTGTCGCGCTCGTCCCAGGTCGTGCCGCGCACCCCGTTCGGGCCGTCGGAGAGCACCAGCGACCGCAGCCCGATCCGGGGCATCGGGTGCAGGGTCCAGAAGTCGGCTCCGGTCAGCAGCCGCGCCTTGTCCGCCACGGTCAGCTCCGAGAGCAACGACCGAAGCTTCGCCTCGTCCACCGGGTCCCCTTTCGCCAGCCCCCGGCCGCCCAGTCTCGGCCACCGCGCCCGGACTGTCGACCGGTACCGCGCCAAGCCGCTATCTGCCCATGCGCGCCGCCCCCGAACCCAACATGTAGTGTGTTGATCGCTGGTGGTTCACCGGAGGCGTCCGGTGAGGCAAGAGGGAACCCGGTGCGAATCCGAGACTGCCCCGCAGCGGTGAACGGGAACGAAAGTCGTGACCCCGCTGCCGAACGGCAGCGGGTAGAGCACTGGGCGAACAGCCCGGGAAGCCACGACCACTAGGCCGCCCGTGAGTCCGAAGACCTGCCGCCGGTGCACGCGCGAAGCGTGCTGTCCGGGACCTCGAGGGCGGGTCTGCGCGGACGACCAGCGGCTGCCGCCGCGGGTCTCCTCGCGCGCCGTCGTGGTCCGCCGAGCTCGCGAGGGAGAAAGCCCGTGACGGCGACACTCAACGACTGGACCCGTGTGTCCACTGTGGTCCACCAAGCCTGCGCCGGGCTGTCCGGCGTGTCCGCCGAAGCCGTGCTCGACGAGGTGCGGCGCACCGGCTACACCGGCATCAGCGACGACGAGCTCTCGCTGGCCCAGGTCATGGCGGCGCGCACGCTGATCGAGACCGAACCGAACTACTCGCAGGTCACCGCCCGGTTGCTGCTGGACCGGATGCGCCGCGAGGCGCTGAGCTACCTGGGGGAGCCGCAGGAGGCCGACCAGGAGGAGATGCGCGCCCACTACCCGGAGTACTTCGCCGACTACGTGCGGCGCGGCATCGAGCTGGAGATGCTGGACCCGGAACTGGGCGCTTTCGACCTGGCGCGGCTGGGCGGCGCGCTGGTGGCGGAACGCGACCTGACCTTCGGCTTCCTCGGGCTGCAGACCCTCTACGACCGGTACTTCCTGCACCACGACGGCACCCGGTTCGAGCTGCCGCAGGCCTTCTTCATGCGGGTCGCGATGGGTCTCGCGCTGCGCGAGGACGACCGCGAGGCGCGGGCCATCGAGTTCTACCACCTGCTGTCGTCGTTCGATTTCATGTGCTCGACGCCGACGCTGTTCAACGCCGGCACCACCCGGCCGCAGCTGTCGTCCTGCTTCCTGACCACTGTGGACGACGACCTGTCCGGCATCTTCCACTCGATCAGCAACAACGCGCTGCTGTCGAAGTACGCCGGCGGGCTGGGCAACGACTGGACGCCGGTGCGCGGCATCGGCGCCCACATCAACGGCACCAACGGGAAGTCGCAGGGCGTGGTGCCGTTCCTGAAGATCGCCAACGACACCGCGGTGGCGGTCAACCAGGGCGGCAAGCGCAAGGGCGCGGTGTGCGCGTACCTGGAGACCTGGCACGTCGACGTCGAGGAATTCCTCGACCTGCGCAAGAACACCGGCGACGACCGCCGCCGCACCCACGACATGAACACCGCGAACTGGGTGCCCGACGAGTTCCTGCGCCGCGTCGAAGCCGACGAGCAGTGGACGCTGTTCTCCCCGGACGAGACCGCTGACCTGCACGACCTCTACGGCAAGGCGTTCGCCGAGCGCTACCGCGCCTACGAGCAGGCCGCCGACCGCGGTGAGATCAAGGTGTTCAAGCGGGTCCGCGCGGTGGAGCTGTGGCGGCGGATGCTGACCATGCTCTTCGAGACCGGCCACCCGTGGATCACCTTCAAGGACCCGTGCAACCTGCGCTCGCCGCAGCAGCACAACGGCGTCGTGCACTCCTCGAACCTGTGCACCGAGATCACCCTGAACACCAGCACCGACGAGGTGGCGGTGTGCAACCTCGGGTCGATCAACCTGGCCCGGCACGTCACGGCCGACGGCATCGATGCCGAGAAGCTGGAGCGCACCACCCGCACCGCCGTGCGGATGCTGGACAACGTCATCGACATCAACTTCTACACGATCCCCGAGGCACGCCGGTCCAACCTGCGGCACCGGCCGGTCGGGCTGGGGCTGATGGGCTTCGCGGACGCGCTGTTCGCGCAGCGCATCCCGGTGTCGTCGGATGCGGCGGTGGAGTTCGCCGACCGCAGCATGGAGCAGATCAGCTACCACGCCATCGCCGCGTCGAGCGCGCTGGCGGCCGAGCGGGGCCGCTACGAGTCCTTCGACGGTTCGCTGTGGAGCCGCGGCATCCTGCCGATCGACTCGCTCGAACTGCTCGCCGAGGCCCGCGACGGCGACGTCGACCTGGACCGGTCGTCCACGCTGGACTGGGAGGCGCTGCGGGCGCGGGTGGTGCGCGATGGCATGCGCAACTCCAACGTGATGGCCATCGCGCCGACCGCCACGATCTCCAACATCTGCGGCGTCAACCAGTCCATCGAGCCGGTCTACCGCAACCTGTACGTCAAGGCGAACATGTCCGGCGACTTCACCGTGGTCAACCCGCACCTGGTCGCCGACCTGAAGCGCGTGGGGCTGTGGGACGACGCGATGGTCGCGGACCTGAAGTTCCACGACGGCAGCCTGCTGCCGATCGACCGGATCCCGCAGGAGCTCAAGGAGCTCTACGCCACCGCGTTCGAGATCGAGCCGCGCTGGCTGGTCGAGGCGGCGGCGCGGCGCCAGAAGTGGATCGACCAGGCGCAGTCGCTGAACCTCTACGTCAGCCGGCCCAGCGGCCGCACCCTCGACGAGCTCTACCGGCTCGCCTGGCACAAGGGCCTGAAGACCACGTACTACCTGCGCTCCACCAGCGCGACCCACGTGGAGAAGAGCACCCTGCGCGGTACCGACGGCAAGCTCAACGCGGTCCCGACGGCGACCCCTACTGCGGTCCCGACTGCGGTCCCGGTCGCGGAGATCCCGACCGCGGCGGCCGGCGCGGCCTGCTCGGTCGAAGACCCCGACTGCGAAGCCTGCCAATAACTTTCACCCGGCATCCCGCCGCAATTTCAATGGAAGCCGAAGGTCCGATTTCCATTGAGCCTTTTTCATCCTGGACGGCCCGCAACCGCGGGCCGCAAAGCCACACGTCGATGGGCTGTCGCATGCGCCGCAGGCGCATAGCCCACCTACGACACTGGCACCGCCGCGGGTTCTCAGAGGCTTCCTGGCGAGGACGGCCCCTCCGCCGTGTATTGGACATACATCAGGAGGGGCACCCACAGTCAGGGAGCCTCTGAGGTTCCGCCACCCGCACCGCCACGCAAATTGAGGTTGGAAAAACCTCATTGAAATTGCGGGAACCGGGGGCCGGAGCCCAGGTCAAGTCCTGTTCGACGCGCGGGCTCGAACCGCGCGATTTCCCATGGAGCAACACAGCATGACCTCCTTGCAATCCCCCTCGTCGGCCGCCGGGCTCGGCGAGATCGACCGCTCCGGCGGGCGCGTCGCCGTCGGCGACAAGGCGATGATCAACGCCCGCGCCGACGTCAACCAGCTGCTCCCGCTCAAGTACGGCTGGGCGTGGGAGAAGTACCTGGCGGGCTGCAACAACCACTGGATGCCCACCGAGATCTCGATGCAGGCCGACATCGCGCTGTGGAAGTCCGCCGACGGCCTCAGCGCCGACGAGCGCCTGCTGCTCAAGCGCAACCTCGGTTTCTTCGCCACCGCGGAATCCCTGGTGGCCAACAACATCGTGCTCGCCGTCTACCGGCACATCACCAACCCCGAGTGCCGCCAGTACCTGCTGCGGCAGGCCTTCGAAGAGGCCGTGCACACCCACACCTTCCAGTACATCTGCGAAAGCCTCGGCCTCGACGAGGGCGAGCTGTTCAACATGTACCGCGAGATCCCGTCGATCGCCGACAAGGACGCCTGGGCGCTGCAGTACACCCGCAGCCTGGAGGACCCCGACTTCGCCACCGGTAGCACCGAGGCCGACCAGGCGTTCCTGCGCGACCTCGTGGCGTTCTACGTGATCTTCGAGGGCATGTGGTTCTACACCGGGTTCGCGCAGATCCTCGCGCTGGGCCGGCGGAACAAGATGGTCGGCATCGCCGAGCAGTACCAGTACATCCTGCGCGACGAGTCGATCCACCTGAACTTCGGCATCGACTGCATCAACCAGATCAAGCTGGAGAACCCGCAGCTGTGGACCGAGGAGTTCCAGGCCGAGGTCCGGCGGATGCTGGCGGAGGCCTGCGAGCTGGAGATCGCCTACGGGCGCGACACGATGCCGCGCGGCCTGCTCGGCATCAACGCCGAGCTCTGCGCCCAGTACATGCACTTCATCACCAACCGGCGCTGCGCCCAGCTGGGCCTGGAGCCGGTGTTCCCGGAGGCCGACAACCCCTTCCCGTGGATGTCGGAGGCCATGGACCTGAAAAAGGAGAAGAACTTCTTCGAAACCCGGGTGATCGAGTACCAGTCCGGCGGCTCCCTCCAGTGGGACTGACGCCGGCAAGTTGAAGCGAACGGCCTGTTCACGCCGCTAGACGGAGTGAACAGGCCGTTCGTTCGGGTGTGATCACTCCCACCCGTCGACGATGGAGCAACCCACCCCGTTCGAGCCCCGGCCCGCCGGCACCTGCCCTAGCGTCAGCTGGCGATCGCACACCGCACTGGGGAGGAAAGCTTGATCATCTGGGGATTCCGGAGCACCGTCCAGCGGCTGGCCAGCCTGTTGCTCGTCTGCCCGGGCTGCCGCGGCACATATGCGACGACCCTCAACAAGGGCGTCACCAAGTTCACGCTGTTCTTCATCCCGCTGTTCCCGACCAGCACCCGGTACGCGCTGACCTGCACCTGGTGCGGCACGACGTCTCCGATCACCAAGGAAATGGCGGAACAGCTCCAGGCCCAGGCCCAGCAGGGCCTGCAGGCCTGATCACTCGCAGACCGCTCCTTCGGCCGCGGAGCCGACCAGCTTCGCGTACTTGCCGAGCACGCCCTTGCGGAACCGCGGTGCCGGCGGCGACCAGTTCTCCCGACGACGCAGGAGTTCTTCGTCGCCGACGAGCAGGTCCAGGGTCCGGTCGGCGAGGTCGAGGCGGATCGGATCGCCGTCCTGCACCAGCGCGATCGGTCCGCCATCGGTCGCCTCCGGCGCCACGTGCCCGATGCACAACCCCGTGGTGCCGCCGGAGAACCGGCCATCCGTCACCAGCAGCACGTCCTTCCCGAGACCGGCGCCCTTGATCGCACCGGTCACGGCGAGCATCTCCCGCATGCCCGGCCCGCCGCGTGGGCCCTCGTAGCGGATGATGACCACGTCCCCGGGCTTCAGCGTGCCGTCCTCCAGGGCATCCATCGCCCCTTGCTCGCCGTCGAAGACGCGCGCCGTGCCCTCGAAGCTAGCCGAGTCGAAGCCCGCGCTCTTGACCACCGCGCCGTCCGGCGCGAGCGATCCGCGCAGGATCGTGAGCCCGCCGGTCGGGTGGATCGGGTTCGAAAGCCGGTGCAGCACCTCGCCGTCGAGGTCCGGCGGGTCGAGCTCGGCGAGGTTCTCCGCAACGGTGCGGCCGGTCACCGTCATGCAGTCGCCGTGCAGCAGGCCCGCATCGAACAGGGCCTTCATCATCACCGGCACGCCGCCGATCCGGTCCACCGCGGGCATCACGTACCGGCCGAACGGTTTGACGTCGGCCAGGTGCGGCACGCGGTCGCCGATCCGGTTGAAGTCGTCCAGTCGCAGGTCGACCTCGGCCTCCCGGGCGATCGCGAGCAGGTGCAGCACGGCATTGGTCGATCCGCCGAAGGCCATCGTCACGGCGATCGCGTTCTCGAACGCCTCCTTCGTGAGGATCTGCCGCGCGGTCAACTGCCGGGCCAGCATGCCGACCGCCAGCCGGCCGGCTTCGCGAGCACCCGCGTCACGGCGCCGATCCACCGACGGCGGGCTGGCCGACCCGGGCACGGACATGCCGAGAGCCTCGGCCGCGCAGGCCATCGTGTTCGCGGTGTACATCCCCCCGCAGGCACCTTCGCCCGGGCAGATGGCGCGCTCGATGCGATCCACCTCGGCACGCGTGATGAGACCGCGCGCGCACGCCCCCACCGCCTCGAAGGCGTCGATGATGGTGACCTCGCGGTCGTCGACGCGGCCCGGCAGGATCGAGCCGGCGTAGACGAACACCGACGCCAGGTCCAGCCTCGCCGCCGCCATCAGCATGCCCGGCAGGCTCTTGTCGCAGCCCGCGAGCAGGACGGAACCGTCCAGCCGTTCGGCTTCCATCACGGTCTCGACGGAGTCCGCGATGATCTCCCGGGACACCAGGGAGTAGTGCATACCGACGTGCCCCATCGAGATGCCGTCGGACACCGAGATCGTGCCGAACTCCATCGGGTATCCGCCGGCCTCGTGCACTCCTTCCTTCGCCGCCTGCGCCAAGCGCTGCAGCGAGAGGTTGCACGGGGTGATCTCGTTCCAGGAGGACGCCACCCCGATCTGGGGCTTGGCGAAGTCAGCGTCCTGCATGCCGACGGCGCGCAACATCCCGCGCGCCGCGGCCCGCTCCATTCCTTCGGTGACCTCGCTGCTGCGAGGCTTCAGCGTGCGCTGGTCGCTCGTGAGCTTGGCATGGTCCACGCCTCGACTGTAGTCCGCATCACACCCGAACCGCCCGTCACAGGACGACGCGTCGGAGCCGGGAACAGAAAAGGGTCCCTTCTTTTCCGGTAAACCGGAAAAGAAGGGACCCTTCCCACATAAAGTGTCGGCGGTGTCTTACTCTCCCACACCCTGTCGAGTGCAGTACCATCAGCGCTGGGGAGCTTAGCTACCGGGTTCGGAATGGGACCGGGCGGA